>DASWAC010000368.1:0-4047 GCA_036391335.1 Ktedonobacterales bacterium | reverse complement strand
GCTCGAGGTCATGGCAGCCACCATTTCATTGGGAGATTTCATTGGGCGAGACGAGACCGCGAGAGGTGAGAAAAGCTATTCGAGCCCTTTCACCGAACGGCCGGCGCTTCGCACTATAACACAGCGGATCACACTCATCTTCCTGGCTCTCCATGCTAAGATATGGCCTAGAGCCCGATGCGGCGGCCCATGGAAGGCCTCGCGCCAGTGGAAAGGCACCCGCACAACATGACTGTGTCCTATGTCGTTTTCCTGGCCGCGTTTCTCGCGTCCACCGTCGAGATGGTCGAGGCGCTCACCATCGTGCTGGCGGCAGGCGTCACCCGAGGCTGGCGCTCCTCACTGATCGGCTCAGGCGCCGCGGCGGTGGCGCTGGCGGTGGTAGTGGCCATCTTTGGCCCGGCGCTGCTGGCCATCCCCGTGGGCTACCTCAAGGTGGCGGTGGGCGCGCTGCTGCTGGTCTTTGGGCTGCAGTGGCTGCGCAAGGCGGTGCTGCGGGCTTCGGGATTCAAAGCGCTGCACGACGAGGATGCCATCTTCGCGCGCGAGAAGCGCGAGGCCGAGGCCCAGGCGCGCGTGGCCGCTGGTGGGTTGGACTGGTACGCCTTCACGCTGTGCTTCAAAGGCGTCTTTCTCGAAGGGCTCGAGGTCGCCTTCATCGTCATCACCTTTGGGGCGACGGCCCATCAGCTCGGCACGGCCGCGCTGGCCGCGCTGGCGGCATTCGTGCTGGTGGGCGCCACGGGCCTGCTGGTGCATCGCCCGCTGAGCCGGGTTCCCGAGAATGCCCTCAAATTCGTCGTGGGACTCCTCCTCACCACCTTCGGCTCCTTCTGGGCGGTCGAGGGAGTTGGGATCGACTGGCCCGGCAGTGACGCCGCCCTCTTTGGCATCCTGGTGTTCTACGCGGCGGTGGCCTTTTGGCTGGTCTGGTGGCTGCGCACACGCCATGCCGCCGAGATGATCGCCGCCAGTGCGCCCCAGCAGGCCTGAACGGATAGAAAGCAGCTGCCCTCATGCGCTACCTCCGCAGCTTCGCCCTCTTCTGGTATGACTTCATCGTCGGCGACGACTGGACCATCGCTCTGGCCGTGCTCGTGGGCTTGGTGGTGACAGCTTTGCTGGCCCGCGCGGGCGCCTGGTGGCTGCTGCCGCTGGTGGTGGTGGCAGCGCTGGCGCTCAGCCTCTATCGGGTGACGCGCCCGCGCTGAGCCGTGCCATTATCTCCTGGTTGCTATCTCACCTCGAAGGAGCCCGCTCGTGGATCACGATCGTAGTCTTTCCCCCGCTGATGAGCAGGCTGTCCGCGACCTCTTCGGGCGGCTGCTCGGCGCATGGAACGCGCGCGATGCCGAGGCCATGGCAGCGACCGTGGTGGAGCAGGCCACGCTGATCGGCTTCGATGGGAGTGAGCACACGGGGCGCGACATCATCGCCACGGAGATGGCCCGCATCTTTGCCAACCATCCCACCGCGCGCTATGTGTGGAAGGTGCGTGGCGTGATCGCTCTCGGCGCTGAGGGCGCTCTGCTCCGCGCCGTCGTGGGCATGGTGCCCGCGGGAAAGACACAGCTCAATCCGGCGGTGAACGCGGTGCAGACACTGCTCGCCATGAGAAGCGACGGCGTCTGGCGTGTCGTGCAGATGCAGAGCACGCCCGCCCAATATCACGGCCGGCCCGAGGTGGCGGCAGCGCTCACCCGGGAGCTGCAAGAGCTGGTCTAGCGGCGTCCTGGCAAAACTGTGAGGCCGCTCACTTCTAAAGCATGCGTCCATCACGTACACTGGCACTACCCCTCGGATCCTTCCATCGTGGCGGGTCCGAGTCGGGTTAGATTGCATTCATCCTCAAGGAGTTGTGTGATGGCGCATCCTTTTCCTCGTGCGGCTCGCATCGGCGCGGGCGTGGCCCTGGTGGCGCTTGCCTTTGGGGCATGCTCCCTTGGCGGCTCGGGCGCTGGCGTGCCTCCCACCGCGACGCCGAATCCGTGCGCGACCCATGCCACCACGACTGCCATCGCCTGGGCGGAGGCGGGCGACAAGCAGATCCATGGTTCTCTCGGTGGCGGCGCACCAGGCGTGCTCAGCAATTTTACGTATCCTCTCGGGGTGCCAGATGAGACCTTCGAGGCGGCCACCGTCTTGCCGGGCTTCCTCACGTTCTCGCCGGATGGGCATCACATCGCCGTGGATATGCGCGTCTATGTGCCCTTTGCCCGCGATAACAACATCTATATCGTTGACACCGCCACGCATGCGGTGACCCACGTCACGGCGCTCGCACTTGGGCCAGACCCGCAGGGTCAGGAGGCCCGCCAGCTTGCCTGGGCCGATAACCACACCGTGATCGCGATGCCTGGGCCACGCGGCCCCGGTGGCAGCGCTGCGGCCTATAGCTATGACATCACCACGAACACTGCCACAGCCCTGCCCGGCGTGACCAATGCGATCGAAGGTGTGGTCCGCTGCGGCACCCTCTTTTACTCTGACCTCAGCGCGGGCTCGACGCTGAGTGATCCGAACCACACGACGGTCTTTCACGAGCGCATCCATCGCTATGATTTGGCGAGCCATGCCGAAGTTGGCTCACCGCTGACCATCAGTGACGCGTTCACCTATGGTGGCGCCGAGGGCGAGATCTCATACGCCGGCTGGGATGTCTCGCGCGATGGCACACGCATCGTGTGGCAGCAAGGCGTCGTGAGCTCCTCGACGATGGACATCACCTCGACATTCCACTCGGCTAATGCCGACGGCAGTGGCGCGGGGCTCATCCTGACGGGGCCGCCCGCGGCGACAGCCCACGCCTATGCGCGCATGGCCATCTCGGCGGATGGGACGAAGGTCGCGGTCACCGGCGCCGCGCCCACCCCGAGCGTGATCACCGGTCCGGTGACGGGCGGTGGCGGCATCCGCTATTACACACCTGACCAGATCGAGCAGCCCGCATGGCTCCCCGATAACTCCGGCTTCCTTGCCGGTGGTGATGGCTTTACCCCAGGAATCGAGCAATATCTGCTGGCCACGCCACTCAATGCGGCAGGCCAGGCGCCCGGCACCACTGCCCATGCCAACGGCTACTATCCGGCGACCCTGCCGTAAGGCAAGCTAAGCTCGGCTGGGGGGGTAACGCCCCCAGCCCTGCCAGGGCGAGAGTGCGGCGTGCTGAATTGGCTAGGCCGCCGGGTGTCACGGCTTGTTGACATGGCGTGGGCAACAGGGCTATGGTGCGACTATCAGCGAGGACATGCCATTCAGCCTGAGAGGTCCCCACATGCGCCGTGCGACATCCCGGATCGTCGGCCGCGCCCAGCCGCACCTCGACCACAGCGCACACGTGGCTGGCTCCCCAGCCGTGGAGGATGATGAGCCCGTGGGTAGCGCCTACTATGCCATCGAGGGGGGCATCGCGTTGCGCGGCGATGTGACCCTGAGCGGCGCGAAGAATGCCGCCACGAAGCTGATGGTAGCCAGCATGCTCACCGATGAAGTGTGCACGGTGCGCCACGCGCCACGCGGGCTGGGTGACCTCACCATCACTGAAGAGGTCATGCGGGCCCTGGGTGTGGAGATCAGCTGGCGTGAGCATGACCACGAGGTGGTTGTGCATGCGGCCCACCTCACCAGCAGCGAGATTCCCCTCACGCTAGGGCGGAAGAATCGTCTCGCCGTGCTCACCAGTGGGCCATTGCTGCACCGCACCGGTCGCGCGGTCATCCCTGAGCCAGGCGGTGACCGGATTGGCCCACGACCGATTAACTATCATCTCGATGGCTTGCAGCGCATGGGCGCTGTGATGGAATCTCGTGATGGCTTCTTTCACTTTCACACCACGGGCCTGCGCGGCACGACCATCGAGCTGCCCTTCCCCAGCGTGATGGCCACCGAGACCCTCATCATCGCGGCGACCATGGCTAAGGGCGTCACCGTCATCGAGAATGCCGCCATCGAGCCGGAGATCATTGACCTCATCAAGTTTTTGCAGAAGATGGGCGCCATCATCGAGCAGCGCGTCGACCGCAAGATCGTCGTCGAGGGTGTCGACCG
>DASWAC010000367.1:0-6946 GCA_036391335.1 Ktedonobacterales bacterium | reverse complement strand
CTGCTCAATTCGGGGCAGATCCCCGAGAATTACCGCGTGTTCATCGACCGGTTCACACCGACGCAATCGTTTGGCGATATCATCACCGTGCCCATCGCGTTCTTCATCGGGGCCGGCTTCTTTTGGCTCGTTGCGAGAGTCTTCGGCGGCCAGGGAACCTTCCTCCAGCATTCGTGGCTGTTGGCGCTGGTCTACGTGCCGATCACGGCCGCGAGCACGCTGCTGAGCCTCATCCCGGTGCTGGGTGCGCTGATCGGCCTTGGCCTGGGCATCTACGGCATCGTGCTCTCCATCTTCGCCATCGCCGCGGCCCATCGCATGTCCGTCGGCAAGTCGGCAGCCGTCGTGCTCATCCCAGGGGCAATCGCGCTGCTGCTGATTCTCTGTGCGTTCGCCGTGATCGTTGCCATCTTCGCGGGGAGCACACTGGGACGCTAGTCGCGCGGGGAGCTCCTCCGCTATAGTTGAGAGCATGCGCACAACGCCATGCGTGACCCGCCTCGGCGCGTTCCGGGGCGGGTCGTTCTCTTTCCTGGGGGGCCCTCAGCCAGTGGAGTCATTCGAGCCAGGCGACGCGCTCACACGGCACGATCCCTTCGCGGCACTGCGCTATGCGAATTTTCGGCGACTCATCGTGGGGCGCTTCCTCACCACGCTCGGGGTGCTGATGCTGGGCGTCGCCGTCGGGTGGGAGCTCTATGAGCGCACGCACTCAGCATTCGCGCTGGGGCTGGTGGGCCTGGTGCAGGCGGTGCCCGTCTTCGCGCTCTCGCTGCCGGCGGGGCACCTGGCCGACCGTCGCACCAGGCGGCCTATCGTGGTGGTGGCACAGCTGGTCTATGTGCTAGCGACCCTCGGCCTGGCCCTCGTCTCATCCCTGCACGGGCCGCTGGTGATCTTCTATGCCTGCCTCGCACTCCTCGGGGTCAGCGACGCGTTTGCCGTCCCAGCAGGATCCACCCTCATGCCCCTCACGGTGCCGGAGCGCGCCTTCACCAATGCCGCCACCTGGAGCAGCAGCTCGTGGCAGCTTGCGGCGGTGATGGGGCCAGCGCTGGGCGGCGTGATCATCGCAGTGACCAAGCACGCCACGCCCGTCTACCTCTTCAACGCCATCACGGCAAGCGTCGCCATCCTGCTGACCATCTCACTGCGCATCACTGAGACCATCATCCCGCACGATACCACGACGCTCCACGCGCTGGCGGAAGGCGCGCGCTTTCTGCGCGACAAGCCGGTGATGCTGGCGGCGATCACCCTCGATATGTTCGCGGTGCTGTTCGGGGGCGCGACGACGCTGCTGCCCATCTATGCGAGTGATATCCTGCATGTCGGCCCGGCGGGGCTTGGCTGGCTGCGGGCGGCGCCCAGTGCCGGCGCGGTGCTCATGGCGCTCACTCAGGCGTTCCGGCCGCCTTGGCGCCGAGCGGGACGCACCTTGCTGCTGGCCGTCGCGGGCTTCGGCGTGGCGACAGTCATCTTTGGCCTCTCGCGCAACTTCTTCCTCTCACTCCTCATGCTGATCGCTCTGGGCGCACTCGACAACATCAGCGTAGTCATTCGCGCCACGCTGCTCATGGTGCAGACTCCCGACGCCATGCGTGGCCGGGTCAACGCCGTCAACGGCATGTTTGTCACCGCGTCGAACGAGCTTGGCGGCTTTGAGTCGGGCCTGCTGGCGCAGCTATTCACGCCAATAGCCTCCGTGGTGGGCGGCGGCATCGGCACGCTGCTGGTGGTGGGGGCCGTCGCGCTGATCTGGCCTGAGATGCGCCACCTGCGCGGGCTGAGCGGCAAGAGCGACCTCGTCGCGGAGTAGGCAATTCCCTCCCGCTCGGCTGGCTCGACGTCGCGCTGACGGGCCGCGAAGTGAGCGAGATCGCCGTGGCCCATGCGAAGCCGTGAGCTGGGGCGCTATCGGCTGCCAAAAGCTCAGCGGAAGTGGCTCACGGCATGCTGGCGGGATTACAATACAGGGAACCCCTGTGTCGCGAGTCGCGCCGTGCGACCCGATCAGGCCACGTGGGGCAACACACCCAAGAGGGAAGAACGATGCCTTCCACCACAAAGACCAAGAACGGCGCGAAGAACGGACGTCTCACCCAGACACAAACACCCACCGGCATCAATGTCGCGCTGCTCAAGCGGCTGACAGAGACCCCAGGCGTCTCGGGCCGCGAGGAAATGCTGCGCGCGGTCGTCATCGAGGAGCTCAAGCCTCTCGTGGACAAGATCAAGGTTGATGCGCTGGGCAACGTGATCGCCACGAAGAAGGGCAGCAGCGACAAGCGCGTGATGCTGGCCGCGCACATGGACCAGATTGGCTTCATGGCGCGCTATATAGATGATCGCGGCTTCATCCGCTTGCAGCCGCTGGGCGGCTTCGACGCGCGGGTGCTGGTCGCCCAGCGCGTGATCGTGCATGCGCGCGACGGAGTGCTGCGTGGCGCGCTGGTGCCCGCCGCCAAGCCGATCCACATGCTGCGCGGTGAGAAGCCTGAGGCCGCAAAGCTGGAGGAGCTCTATGTGGACCTCGGCCTGCCCGCGGAGCAGGTGAAAGCGCATGTGCGGCAGGGCGACCCCATCACGCTGGACCGTCCGCTGCAAGAGGCGGGCGAGTGCGCCATCTCGCAGGCCATGGACGACCGCGCCGGCGTGTGGACGATGATCGAGGCGCTGCGCCGGCTCGGCAAGCATGAGGCGACCATCGTGGCGGTGGCCACCGTGCAAGAGGAAGTCGGCCTGCGTGGCGCGACGACCTCCTCATTCCAGGTCGAGCCCGACGTCTCTATCGCCATTGATGTGACGCTGGCTATGGATACGCCGGGAATGCCCGACAGCGACACAGTCACCAAGCTGGGCGATGGCGTAGCCATCAAGGTCTACGATGGCTCATTCATTCCCAATTACAAGCTCGTGGACCACATGCGCGATATCGCCGAGAAGCATGAGATTCGCCACCAGATGGAGGTGCTGCCCGCAGGAGGGACGGATGCCGGCGCGATGCAGCGCACCCGTGGCGGCTCGGCGGCGATTACCGTCTCCATTCCCACGCGCTACATCCACACCGTCAACGAGATGGTGAACCTGCACGACCTCGACGCCGCCGCCACTCTGCTGGCGCGCTACCTCGAAGACGCGCACAACGGCGACTATAGCCTCTAATTACTTTCGCCGATTGTCTCACTCTGGTCACATCGTGCGAGTCTGCGGTCTGCGAGGGCTTCAGGCACGCCGCTAGATGGTACGATACGAGTGTCGGGCAGGGATGTCCGACACGGCGGCGGTGTGCCCGCGAGCGAGATGGCAACACGTCCATACCGCCGGGCTGACCAACATTTGGTCAGGCATCGCAGGCAAGAGGAGGACGCCATGAGACTTCAGGGAAAAGTAGCGGTCATCACAGGAGCCGCCTCGGGGATGGGACTGGCGATGGCGACGCGCTTTGCCGCTGAGGGCGCGAGCGTGGTCGCTGGTGACTGGAACGCGCAGCGGCTCGAGGAAGCCGTCGCGACGATCAAGACGGCTGGAGGAACGATTGTCGGCGCGCAAGGCAATATCGCGGAGCAAGCCGCCGCGGAAGGCCTGATCGAGCTCGCCCTCAGCACCTATGGGCGCCTTGATGTGCTGTGCAACAACGCGGGGGTGATGGATTACATGCAGGGCGTGGGTGAGCTCTCAGATGATATCTGGCGCCGCGTCCTCAGCATCAACGTGGATGGGCCAATGTTTGCGACTCGGCGTGCCGTCCGGCATATGCTGGAGCACGGTGGCGGCTCTATCATCAATACGGCCTCGACTGGCGGAATCCACGGCGGGGCCGCTGGTGTCGCCTATACCGTCTCGAAGCACGCCATCGTGGGGCTCACACGCAACACCGCCTGGATGTACGCCACGAGAGGTATTCGCTGTAATGCCATCTGCCCAGGTGCAACGAAGACGAACATCGCTGAGACGATGCCAGCCGAGCGGATGGACCCCACCGGCTCGCAACGCGCGCAGGCGTTCGCGGCGCTGGCCCCCGCCTATCTGGATCCCGAGGATATCGCCTCGCTCGCGCTCTTCCTCGCATCGGATGAGTCGCGCCACATCAACGGCGCGATCATTCCCGCCGATGGCGGTTGGGACGCCGTCTAACGACGATTCCACCGCGCTGCCAGATTGAGCCGATTGGCTGGCATCCTCATGGATCCGACCAGCCGGCTCGCGGCATCCCATCCCCGTTGCGCTGTGCCGTCTGACCCTCGAATATCTCCCACCTCAGCCTGACATGGGGAGAGCCGCTGAGCCTAGCTGTTCCAGTTGAACGGCTGCACCTTGGCGTTGGGGCTGTTGTACTTGATGAGGAATGTCTCGTGGTCCTTGAAGACGAGATCCTCGGGCTTCCCGGTGTATGTCTGGATCAGCTTCCCCTGCGCATCGTAGACCTCGATCACCATCGGATGCGTCGCGTCAATCGTCTGGCCCATGAACTTCCCATTGCCGATCTGCTGACCCCAGATGTGGAAGAGGTTGGCCAGGGTATACGGCTTATCCACCGAAGACTCGATGTGGACCAGGCTCGGTGTGCCCTCATGCACGTGGAGCGAATAGAGGCACGCGAGACTTCCGTTCGAGGCCTGCGCCACCGTAGGCGGCGGGGCCACGATGCCCGTCCCTGCCGGCACCGGGACCGGCTGACCATTTACCCACATCTGCAAATCGGTGTGATAGTGCACCACCACCGTCTCTGGCGCGCAGGCGATGCCATCCACTGTCTGGCCCGTGGCCGGCTGCAGTCCCTGGCTCTGGGGATGCTGGCCGTTGTTGACATTGACCACGATGAGGGTGATGAGGAGGATGACGCCAAGCACGATCGCGCCGATGATGGCGTAGCGCTGGATCGCCTGACGTCTCAGCGTGGCCTGGCGCTGCCGTTGCCGCTCAACTTGTGATTGCCGATATTGCTCGCGGCGTGTCTCTCGCCGCTGATCGCGTTTCGTGCTGGCGCCATCGGGACCGCTCATAACTTGCTCTGCCGCTCTTCCTGAAAATGAAAACGTCTGAGGTCTGTGGTGTGGCAGGCAGCCTTTCCGGCGCTCAGCCCACGATAGTATACGGATGACGGCTGCTGAAGTCAAAGAGTGCGCGAACAGGCCAATGAATCCCTATGCTGCCTCCCACTTGGTGACCGTCCGCGACGTGACTCGTCATGGCCATCGTACGAACGGGCTGCGCGCGCGACTGCGCGGCGTATAATGCTGCATGGCGCGGTGAGATTAGGAAAGCGGTGTGACTCGTGAAGCAGGATGACTCGGGCAATGTGCTCTGGCTGCGACAATCTATGACGGTGACGCACGAGGGGCGTGAGCGCGCACTAGAGGTGCGTGTCCCCATCGCGGTGGACGCCACGCCGGAGGAGGTCGAGCGTCTGGTGGCTCAGGCCAACCTGGCCATGGACTCCCTCATGCACGCACTCGATGGTCGCGCCACTTCCTCGCGGCCCGAGCTTCGTGCTGTCGCCACGCCTGCACCCGCGCCAGCCACACCGCAGCAGGCCACACCGCAGCAGGCCACACCACAGCCCGCCGCGGCCACGGCGAGCAAGCCTCAGACGCCGCGCCCTCAGCCCCAGGCCACCGCTGCTCCGGCCGCGACAGGTCCCGATCTCACGCGCCCGCAATTCCTGGCCGCCGCCGCCGAGCTAGGCTTCAACGCAAAGGAGGCGATGGAACGGCTGGGCATCCGCTCGCTGGAGGGGCTCCATCTGCACGAAGCCCTCGAATCACTCCGCCGCATGAGCCTGCGCGAGCAGCCTGATCCTGAGCCAGACGCGGTGCCGCCAGCGCCGCCAGCCACCGCACGCCGGCAGGCAGCCCCTGCCGCGTCATTCGCGGAAGAGGACGACCCGGAGATGACGTTCTCTCTGGTCGAAGAGAGCGTGGAGCCCTATGCTCCCGAGGAGCCAGATGACTACGATCTGGCGGACGTGCCATCACTCGATGACCTCGACGGCATTGCGCCCGTCGTCAGCGAAGAGCGCGCTCGTGGCATCATCGCGCAGATGCGCACTGCGATTGCCGGGGGCGTGACGAGTTCAGATCGAAAGACAGCCTATGCGAATATCGTCGTCGCGGAGCTCGGTGAAGGACGCGCCCGCACACTGGTGCGCGGCCTATGGAAGCTCACCCCTGAGCGTCTGGGACCAGAGCAGTATGACGCCATCATTCGCTGGGGAAAGCTCGACACCTTTGCCGATGAGGCGGAGGCGGTGCTCACACTGCTGAGCGCGGCGCCCGCCCCGAGCGCGGAGCAGGCCCCGAGCGCGGCGCCCGCCACCCGCACGGCACGACCGGCGAGGTCCCAGGCGCGCCCGGAGCGACTCTAATGCGTGTCATCGCGGGTCGCGCGAAGGGGCGTCGCTTGAAGTCGCCCACCGGGCCTGGCACCCGGCCGGTGATGGATCGGGTGAAGACAGCCCTCTTTGACATCCTCATGCCGGTGATCGAAGACGCGACCTTCCTGGACCTCTTCGCTGGCACGGGCAGCATCGGCATCGAGGCACTCAGCCGGGGCGCAGCGCATGCGACGTTCGTCGAGCTCGACGCCGCGGCGTTCGCGCTAGTGCGCGAGAATCTGCGCCACACCGAGCTGGAGGCCGACGCGGAAACGATCCGGGGCGACGCCTTCCAATTCCTCACCGTCGCCGCACGTGTGGGCCGCACCTTCGACATCGTCTATGTCGCCCCGCCACAATATGTGGGGATGGCCGCACGTGCCCTGGGGCAGCTCGACACCGCGCCGGTGAGCGCGCCCGGGGGCCTTGTCATCGTGCAGATTCACCCAAAAGAGCGACGAGAGATCGAGGCGATAGCGCTCTCGACGCTTGAGCTCGTTGACGAACGGACCTATGGCAGCACCTTGCTGCTTTTCTATGAGCATCGGCAGGCACCCAATGACCACAGGC
>DASWAC010000366.1:0-2129 GCA_036391335.1 Ktedonobacterales bacterium | reverse complement strand
CGGCGCGCGCGGCCCATCCAGACGAGACTGCCGTGGCCTCGTGCCAGCCACTATTCCAACTGCTTGCCACATCTCCTGTGCATAGTATCACATGAGCCCTATCCGCGTTCTCTCGATGTATTCCGCCTCCTGCCACTGGCCAGCTCATGGATGGGATGTGCTAACCGAGACCGTATCCATGACCACGGTGCTCAGCGCTGTGCCGTTGTGTGAGGTGACGGCCAGCCCGGCCAGCAGGCTCCCAGTAAGCCCGGTGATCGTCACCGTCGAGCCCGGCACCAGCGTCCAGGTGACACCATCGGTCGAGGTGTAGGCGCTGAAAGTCGTGCCAACACGCGAGACTAGCAGGTACGCGGGCACCGTGCCCGCCAGAGATGCCGTCTGCGCGCTCGACGCGCCCTGTGCGGCGCGGTACTGCACCGTGAGGCCGTTACTTGGGGTCACGAAGAGAGCGTAGTAGGGCGAGCCGGGATCAGTAGTGGCGCGGAGCATCACCCCAGCCTTAGCCCACGGATCGGTGGCCCCCTGCGCGGTCACGTGCGCGCTCGCGCTACCATCCGCGGCGAGGGTCTGCGAGATCAGCCTGAATGAGTCAGCTATCCCCCAGATGTCACCACCACCACCGTTGATCGTCCAAACACCGCCGGCGAGGGTCTGACTTCCCGGCGGCGTGGCGTTGCCAATGTCCGAGCAGGCCCAGGCGTTCGGGCACACCGTTGGCGGCATCGTGGATGTGGCGCCGACGACCACCGTATCGAACGTGTCGACCGCCAGCAGGCCAGAGTTGTGCGACGTGGCGGCGACACCGGCGAGCAGGGCGCCCGGCATGCCTATCGTGACTGTGGAGCCCGTGAGGAGGGTCCAGGTGACACCATCGGTTGACGTGTATGCCGAGAAGTAGTAGATGGGCTGAGGCCCACGAGTATCCGTCCACTTCGCCACCTGCAGATAGGTGGGCACCGTCCCAGTGAACAGCACCTGATTCGAGGTGGCGCCTTGCGTGGGCCGATATTGCACCGCAAGGCCGTGGCCTGGCGTCGCGAAGAGGGCATAGTAGGGTGAGCCGGGATCAGTGGTGGCTCGGAGCATGACGCCGACTTTCGCCCACGGATCGGTATTGGGCTGCTGGGTAATGTGGGCGCTGATGGTGCCATCGCTCGCGAGTGACTGCCAGGAATAGCGGAATTGATCGAAGATATCCCAGATGTCGTTGCCACCGGCGCGCACGGTCCAGCTGCCATTGGCGACCATCTGGCTGCCTGCTGGCGTCGCAAAGCCGACGTCGGCGCAGCTCCAGCTGGTGGGGCAGAGGGTGGGCGGTGGCGGCGATCCGGTGGCGAGGCCGACCGAGTCATAGGTGACGGCGCTATACTTGCCGGCGAGATGCGACGACGCCGCCATGCCGGCCAGCAGAGTGCCGCTCATGCTGATCGAGACGGTTGACCAGGGAATCGCCGACCAGGTGACGCCATCGGTCGAGGTATAGGCGGTGAAATAGGGCGTCGGCGGCGAGGTGGTGGTGTCCGTCCATCGGGCGACACGGGCATACAGGGGTAACGTGCCGGTCGTCGTGGAGACCTGGAACGTCCTCAGGTTTTGGATCGCTCGATATTGCACGATGACCGATCCACCAGGCGTTACCAGCAGTCCGTAATATGGCGAGCCCGCGTCGGTGCTCTGGCGGATCATGATGCCGCTCTTCGCCACAGCCGACGTATTCGCTTGGGAGGTGATGCGCGCGCTGATCGAGCCGTCACCGGGCAGGTTCTGGTAGACGAAGTGGAACTGGTCCTGGTAGAACGCGATATCGCTGCCAATACCCTGGAGGGTATACGTCGGGCTAGCATAGGTCTGATCGCCCACGGGGGCGGGATTCCCAACGTCCTGACAACTCCACGGAGCCGGGCATGGATGCGCCGAGGGCGGCTGCGCGAGTGATGTCGTGGGCTGCCCAACGGCGACATTGGCATAGGTCGCCTGCGAAGTCGTCGTCCCGAAGCCTGATGAGGTCGCAAGGCCGGTGAGCACCGTATTGGGCATCACCACCTGAGTCCGCGATCCCGGCAAGAGCTGATAGCTCACGCCATCTGTCGAGACTGCCGCAGTGAAGATATCCCCCACGCGCTGGA
>DASWAC010000365.1:0-4790 GCA_036391335.1 Ktedonobacterales bacterium | reverse complement strand
TGGAGGCCTGCCTGGAGTTGCGCGACACCGGCTGGATCGTCGGCATGCAGGACCTGGGTGCGGCGGGGCTGACCAGCTCGAGCGTGGAAAGCGCGCACCGCGGCCACGCGGGCATGGATATAGATGTGATGCGCGCCCCTCAGCGTGAGGCCGGGATGACCGCCTATGATATGATGCTCTCTGAGTCGCAGGAGCGCATGCTCGTCATCGTCAAGCGTGGCCATGAGGACGACGTGCGCCACCTCTTCGAGCGCTGGGGCCTGCGCTCCGAGGTCATTGGTGAGGTGATCGCCGAGCCGGTCATTCGTGTGCGTGAGCACGAGGCCGTCGCCGCCGAGATTCCCACCGCCCTCCTCACCGACGCCGTGCCAGCCTATACGCGCGAGGGCGTGCGCCCGGCCGAGTTGGATGACCTCTGGGCATTCGACCCCGCCTCGCTGGAGCCCGACCTGCCCGGGCCGCGCGATACGCTGTTGCGACTGCTCGCTTCGCCTGACCTGTGCAGCCGCGAGGATGTCACGCGCACCTATGACACGATGGTGGGCACGAATACGGTCATCGGGCCTGGCACCGATGCGGCAGTGCTGCGCATTCGCGATCCGCACACTGATCGCGACACCGGACGCTCCATCGCGGTGAGCACTGATGGAAACGGGCGCATCACCTACCTCGATCCCCGGCATGGCGGCGCGCTGGCGGTGGCCGAGGCGGCCCGCAACGTGGCCTGCGCTGGCGCGACTCCGGTGGCCCTGACAGACTGCCTGAACTTTGGGAACCCGGAAAAGCCGGAAGTGTATTACCAGCTTGCCGAAGCGATCGACGGCATGGCCGAGGCCGCTCGGGTTCTGGAAACACCAGTGATCTCTGGCAATGTGAGCCTCTATAATGAGAGTTACGGCAAGGCGATCTATCCCACCCCGGTCGTCGGCATGCTTGGCGTGCTGGCGAGTGAGGCGCCGACTCCCTCGGCATGGCAGCGCGAGGGCGATGTGGTAGCGCTGCTCGGACCCTGGCGTGACGATCTGGCTGACCTTGGTGGAAGCACCTACCTGGCGGTCATCCACGGCCTGGTGGCCGGGCGGCCGCCGCGGCTCGATCTGGCTGCTGAGCGCGTGCTCCAGCGGCTGTTGGTCCAGGCGAGCGCTGCCGGGCTGCTGGCGTCGGCGCACGACTGCTCTGACGGTGGTCTCGCGGTGGCTCTGGCGGAGGCGTGCATCTGGAGTGGCATGGGCCTGCGAGCGGATGACTCGCTAGCCCTCCCTGCGGGCGCACTGAGCGCCGCAGCGCTCCTCTTTGGCGAAGCGCCGTCCCGTGTCGTCGTCTCGTGCCAGCCGGGACAGTGGGAGGGCTTTGTCTCGCTGGCCGCCGAGCTTGGGGTGCCAGTCACGCGGCTGGGTGTCACCGAAGGAGACCGCCTCTCGCTTGGCGCGCTCTTTGATGCTCCGGTGAAGGAGCTAGCGGACGCCTGGCACGGTGGCCTGCGTGTGGCGCTGGGGCGCGACCGCTAGCCACGCGGCTGCCTGTGCGCCGTGACCACTCGGAGCTTGCTTATGGCTGATGCGAATGAACGCCAGGATGAGCTCGCGGCTGCGTTGCTTGAGCGTCTGGTGGATAATCTCGTGAGCAGCGGAACTCTGCGCGACACTGCCGTCGAGCGAGCCATGCGCGCCGTGCCGCGACACATCTTCCTGCCAGTTACCTCGCTGGACCGCGCCTATCGCGACATTGCCGTGCCTACCCATCTGGAGGCGGGCATTGCCGTGAGCTCTGCCTCGCAGCCCTCGATGGTCGCCATCATGCTTCAGCAGCTAGACGTAGCGCCAGGGATGCGTGTGCTGGAGGTCGGCGCGGGCACGGGGTATAACGCGGCGCTGTTGCGCGAGCTGGTGGGCGCGGATGGCACGGTGGTCAGCATCGAGCTCGACTCGGCCATCGCTGAGGAGGCGCGGGCACACCTGCGAGCGGCTGGCCTGCCAGTCGAGGTAGTGACCGGGGATGGCGCCGGCGGATGGCCAGCGAGCGCGCCGTATGACCGCATCATCGTGACGGCAGCCGCGTTTGATCTCTCGCCCGCCTGGGTCGAGCAGCTCGCCGTGAGCGGGAAGATCGTGGCGCCATTAGTGCTCAACGGCATCGAGGCCAGCGTGGTGTTTGCGCGTGACGGTGAGACGCTGGTGAGCTTGTCGCTCGCGCCGTGCTCATTCATGCGGCTGCGGAGCTCAGCGGGACTTGTCCCCGTGGGCGCGTCGCGCGCGGTCAGCGGCGAGTGCGCCCAGACGCTTGCCCCACGGATTGCGCTGCTGCTGGCGGGCAGGCCACGCCCTCACGCGGTGCGGCGACCATTGGACGACCTCAAGCCGTGGCTTGGCCTGGCCGGTGTGACCCCGCTCACCCTATGGCAGATGCGCCAGCGCGGCGCACGCAGGCCACGTGTCGCCCTTTGGGCCGACGACGCCTCGGGACCTTCGCTGGCAGTCGTCTCGGTCATCCCGCAGGTTACTCTGGTGTATGGGAGCGAGGCCTTCGAGCATGCCCTGGCGAGCGCTGAGGAGGCGCAGCGCGTGCGCCCGCTGCCGGGGGTGCAGCAGTGGGCCATCCGCGCCTGGCCGACCGGGCAGCGAGTCGAGACTCCCGCTGGCGTGGCCATTATCGCGAGACCGAGCTATACCTATGCCATTGACTCATCCGCACGGTGAGCCTGAGGCGTCCGGACGCCGCCTATGAAGAAGGAACGATTGATGCCGCTGCAACGCGAGACAGTCGCACGCGCCGCACTGGCGCTGCTGGATGAGGTGGGCTTTGACCGGCTCACGATGCGGCGGCTGGCTGAGACGCTTGGCGTGCAGAATCCCGCGCTCTACTGGCACTTCAAGAATAAAGAAGATCTGCTGGCGACGATGGCTGAGATGATGCTGGCGGAAGGCTTCGCAGCGCTCATGGAGCCAGGTGTGGAGCGCGCGTGGGATGTCTGGCTGGCGAATCTGGCTCATGGCTTGAGAAGGGCGCTGCTCTCGCACCGTGATGGCGCACGTGTCGTGGCGGGCGCGGACCTGAGCCACAGCTCGCTCATGCGCTATGACGAGCTGACGCTGAGCCAGCTGCGCTCAGCAGGCTTCGGCCTGAGTGACGCAGTGACGGGTGTGAAGACGGTCATCGAGTACACGCTGGGCGCCACCTTCGAGGAGCAGCCCGCGGCCACCGGTGGTCACGCTGGCGATCACCAACCCCACGAGCCGGAGTCCCAGCCCTACCCGCTGCTGACCGAGGCGCGCTCTGCCATGGGGCGGCCAGAGAGCCGCGCGATGATGTATGAGCGCGGCCTCCAGCTCATCATAGCGGGGATGCGCGCCACACTCGGCACAGACGGCGATCCCTGAGGCCGTGTGCGTGGAAATTCGCGGCCACACTATCGTGACACCCAGGCTGGCTAGCGTAGCTCGAGGTTGATGAGCTCCACCTCTTCACCGAGCTGCTCATCATGGATGATCTCGCTGCCAGTCACGACGAAGCCGCACTTTTCCAACACGCGTAACGAGCCGATGTTGTGCTTCGCCACGGAGGCATACAGCGGCCTGTCGCTTATCTCTCGCAGGAGCTCCGCGAGCGCCTGCGTGGCGATGCCTTTGCCCCAGTGCTCACGGCCATAGCCGTAGCCTACTTCGCGCTTCCCAGGGCTCGCCATCCAGCTGCCGATGTTGCCAACCACTATCCCATCGTCGAGCACGGTGCGAGTGATATTACTCTCGTCGGCCATGATCTTCGCCCAGTGGGCGTAGAAAGCCGCTTCGTCGCGCGCCGGAAAGGCCGCCATGCGCACGTGCTCGGGGTCTCGCTGATGCTCGAAGATGATCGGCAGGTCAGCCTCGACGACCGGGCGCAGCGTCACGCGGCCCATCCATGCACTCCCTTCACGAGCGTCCGCGGGTCGGCGCGGGCACCATGACAGGGAGTGAGACCTCAAAGGTGCCGACGGAGTTCGGACCGTTGGCGCGGGCGACCTTCAGGGTGACCTTGGCGCCGTCACCGAGGCGCTCCAGCAGGTGGCGGATGTCGTCTGCCGAGGCAATGGGCTTGCCATCGAGCAAGAAGATCACGTCGCCTGGCTGCAGGCCAGCACGCTGTGCGGGACCGCCGCCGGCCACTTGCACCACCTGCACAGCGGATTCTTTCTGCGTGCCGATCTGGCGGCGCACCCCAGGCGAGAGCGCGATGGGCTGCCCGGCGATGCCGATGACGGCGCGGCGTACCTCACCATCCTGCAGCAGCTTCGAGGTGACCCATTTCACGGTGTTGATGGGAATCGAGAAGGAGAGCCCCTGCGCCGCCTGCACGATGGCGACGTTGATGCCCACCACCTCACCGCGTGAATTCACCAGCGGGCCGCCTGAGTTGCCGGGGTTGACCGCCGCATCGGTCTGCACGATATCTTCGATGAGCCGGCCGCCATAGCCTGGCAGGGTTCGGTGGAGCGCGCTCACGATGCCCGCGGTGACGGTGCTTTGCAGGCCGATGGGGCTGCCGATCGCGACGACGAGCTGCCCCACCTGCAGGGCATCTGAGTCACCCAGGGCGGCCGTGGGGAGCGATTTGCCGTTTGGCGAGCTGATGCGGACGACCGCAAGATCGGTTTCGGGATCCTCGCCAACGACGGTCCCAGGCAGCTCTTGCCCGTCGGCGAGCATCACGACGATTTGCCGTGCGCCATCAACGACATGACTGTTGGTGATGATGTAGCCGTCTGGGGCAATGATGAAGCCGGAGCCCGCGCCCTGGGCCTGCTCGCGCTGGGG
>DASWAC010000364.1:0-3593 GCA_036391335.1 Ktedonobacterales bacterium | reverse complement strand
AGGCGGCCTACCAGCGGCGCTTCGCCCAGGCGCTCGACGATGACCCCGGCGGCCCGTTCGATGTCATCATCTGCCCCGCCTGCGCGCTGCCGGCGTTGCGTCATGGGGCCAGCGCCGAGGTCGTCACGTCGGGCGCGTATGCCACGCTCTACAACGTGCTGGGCTTTCCGGCGGGCGTCGTGCCGGTGACCCAGGTGCGCGCCGGCGAAGAGCTGGCGAAGCGCAGCCGGGTGGACGCCATGGAGCGCGCTGCCACGCGGACTGAACAGGGGAGCGCGGGCCTGCCCGTTGGCGTGCAGGTGGTGGCGCGTCCCTGGCGTGAGCACGTGGCGCTGGCGGCGATGCGCGCCATCGAGGAGGCGGTGGGCCCATTTCCCAGACCTCCCGAGCACGAGCGCACCTCACCATGAGTCGACAGGTCGTACACTGGAGAAGGGAAGACGGCCGCCATGCCAGGAAGGGGACGCCTCATGCGTGCGAGAGTCGTGCTGGCCCTTTGCCTCGCTATGCTGCTGAGTGGGTGCGCGTCGAGCGGGCAAACGATCACCGCCGGCGTGTTCCAGCCACCGGAAGGCTGGCAGCGGATTGACGCGCAGGGTCACTTCACCTTCTGGGTGCCCGCTGGCCTGGCGCCACAAGAGGTCCACGGCACGGATTCCTACGTAGGCATCTGGACGAGTGACAATGTCACGGTGCGGTTCGACTATGGCATGTATTCCGGTGGGATGGACTCGGCGGTCAAGGCGCGCCCCCATAGTGAGACGGCCTATCGCCTCGACGGGGTCACGGGCGCGATCGTGCAATTTACCGATGAGAACGGCCTCCTCATTGCCGAGCTGCTGCTGCCACATATCACCTCGGCGACGAATCTCACCTTCGAGGTGAGCGCCAGCCCCTCTCTGGGGAAAGACCTTCCTTTGCAGATCGTGCGGAGCGTTCGCCTGACACCGGACAGTGGCTCGATCTACCCGCCGCCGCATTCTATGGGACGCTAGGCAGGCGCAGCAGTCGCGCCGCCTGGGCAGGTGAGACGACCCCCAGCGGGATGAGCTTCGCGAAGGCCTCGGCGCGTGCGGCGAAATCGTCGGGCTCCTCGAAGCCGGCGAAGGTGACGGTGAATCGAGGATCGAGCCAGCGGCGCACCTTGCGCGTGAGGAAGCCTGCCACCAGCCCGATGACCGGCGCGACCGCCCGGCGATAGATGACGCCTTCCTGGGTCTGGCCGACGCTGCGATTGCTCGTCTCGGTGAAGCCGAGCTCGTCCATCGTGAGGCCAAATGCCGCCACGGTGATGTTGAGCAGATAGCGGTCAAAGGCCAGCAGCGGGTCGTCGCCCTGGAGCCCCTGCCAGCGCGCGCCGGGTGGCAGCACCTTGGCGCGAACACGTAGCGCGTCGCTCCCAGCCAGCAGGCCGTTGAAGAGGCGCTCGAAGGTCTCAAGCTCCTCGGGACTCCAGGTGAGATTGGCTGGCGGCTCGATCAATCCCAGTGGTGTCGCGCCATCGGTGAAGCGCGCCAGGTCGAAGCTCTGCTTGCGCAAGGCTTGATTCACTCGCATGATGATGCGCTCAATGCGCGAGATGCCATAGACGCTCTCGGTGCGCGCCGTCTCGCGGAGGTAGTCCATCTCGTCGAGGGTATAGCCTCCTGCGGGAAGGCCATAGAGCACCTGCTGATAGGCGGGCTCCGGCGGGCGCGGAGGACGGCCCGTGTCATCAATCAGCGGGCGCACCGTCTCGCCTGCGACGAGCTCCAGCGCGTGCAGGTCGCCCGAGCGTGTGCGCCGTGAGTAGATAGCCACGGCATCGATCTCGAGCAGGTCGCGCAGAAGCGCCACTAGCCACGCGCGCAGGTCTTGCGTGCGATCGGGCGCTTCAAGGAAGCCCTCGATGCGGCGGGCGGCGTCGTGCCAGCGCGGCAGATCGGCCAGCTCCTCGCGTGGCAGCAGGCGCAGCTCCAGACGGCCAGCGAGGTCGAAGTAGACACGCTCACAGAGCTGGATGCCCTCATACATCGCGGCCAGCCCGCGCAGCTGCTCGAAGGTGACGGCTTCCGTGCCGCGCGGCTGGGTGCGCGCATTCGCCGCCAGAGGAAATGCCCACTGCCGGGGATCCCCATAGCGTCCCGCCAGCCCGGCGATGCTCGGTGGCGCGCTGCCCGCCGAAAAGATGCCGCTGGGGCTGCTCTCTCGCTCGGCACTCGCCTCGTCTCGCATGCCGCTACCTCCGCTTTCACTGGCCACGCGCGTGCTGGCCACACTCATGCCCGCAGTGTAGGCCAGAAAGGCAGCCAAAGGCTACGGACGAGCGCGGCCACACGCAGGCATGGAGATGAGATCGTCGCGCTCTTGACAGCGGGCTCAAATTAACTATAGTATCACTGTATCGGATACAGTATCAGTGTAGCCGAAACTTCCGCGTCAGCTCTTTGGCGTGCTCAGTCTTGGATTCTTTAGAGAAAGTGTGGCATGTGCCGTGCAGCCGACGACCATGGTAAAGCCGACCCAGCGGCCCGATAGCCCGGGTGTGCGCATCCCGCCGCCGATCTACTACATCGCCGCCTTCCTGCTTGGGTTATTTCTGCAGAGTCGGTTCCCGCTGCCAACGCTGCCGCCGCCGGTCGCGCTGGGCGTGGGCATCCCGCTGACGGCGCTGGGCGTGCTCTTCGCCGGAGCTTCGGTCCCCACAATGCTGCGCGGCCATGGGACGCTCAACACCGACAGACCCTCCGCGGCGCTGGTGACCTCGGGTCTCTATCGGCTCACGCGCAACCCCATGTATCTCGCGCTGACCCTGGTCGGTGGCGGGCTCGCCTGCGCCCTGGGGATCACGTGGGCGCTGCCGCTGCTCATCCCCGTGGTCATCTATACCCAGATCGGGGTGATCATGCCCGAGGAGCGCTACCTGGAGCGCACCTTCGGCGACGCCTATCGCGCCTATCGCCGCCGTGTTCGCCGTTGGCTCTAGGCTCGGGTGTCTGCCGTGCCCTCGCGCCACTCGTGATACTCATTGTTGGCATAGGCGAGCGGCCAGCGACGGTAGCCCACATCGCCGATGGGCACGTGCATCGTGGGCTGCGGCAGCGCGCGCCAGCGATTCCGGCCGGCGCGGCCCACCACCCGATGGCGCGCCGACCAGCCGAGGTAGCTGCGAGCGGCTTGCAGTGCCCCTGCTGGCCTCAGCAGCTCCGCCGTGACGTGGTGGCCCGACGATTGCAGGCGTCGTGCGTCGGCATAGATCGCCGCGGCCAGCTCGCCCGTGGTGAACGGCTCTGGCCCGCGCTCGATCAGCCAGGCTGAGGCGATCTGGGTGCAGGTAAAGGTCGCCTCCGCGATCCATCCGGCGCGCAAGAGGGCATCGAGCTTGGCGGGCGCCAGCATGGGCGCTCTGGCGATGGGCAACGCCACTCGCACATAGGCCCGCATGCGGCCTGGTCGCATGAAATCATAGGTGAGCATGATCGGCACGACCGGCGTGGTTGACGGACTGTCGTGCAGCACGCGATGGATCTGCGCTGTCACGCGGCTGATGCGACCGTCTGGGGAGAGCCTGCCCTCTGGCGAGGTGTAGAGCGAGCCACCCGCGCGCAGCCATG
>DASWAC010000363.1:0-1823 GCA_036391335.1 Ktedonobacterales bacterium | reverse complement strand
AGCCACACCGACGATGACGCCGACGCCTGGCCCAACATCAACGCCGACGCCCACGCCAACTCCTGGGCCGACCGCGACGCCCACCCCGACGCCGACACCAGGGCCAACGGCGACACCCACGCCGCTGCCATCGCCGACGCCGACTCCCGGCCCCACCGTGCAGCTGAGTGGCCTGACCGTGGGTGACACGGCCAACGCGAAGTATTGGTCGCTGCAGACCAACCTGCAGGTTGGCGGTGTGCAGTATGGTGATCGCGCCTACACGTTCAGCACAGTGCCTGCCTCGCTACTGGGTGACTCGTGGGTGCGCGGGGCGAACGGCTCGAAGGTCTACACGGGGACCCCAACCGTCTCGTTCACCATCGGCCAGCAAGCCACCGTCTACGTCGCCATGGATACCCGGGTGACCACGCTGCCGGCCTGGCTCGACAGCACCTGGACGAAGACCGCACTCACCCTGACCGATAACCAACTGGCCGGGCACAACACGTTCGTCATCTACTCGAAGGTCTTCCCGGCGGGCGTGGTGGCGCTTGGGCCTAACGACAACGGCAGCACGACCGTCAATATGTATTCCGTCATCGTCGGCAGCTAGGGCCGCCAGCCGCCAACGATCGGAGCGCAAGGGGCTCAGCCAGCAGTGGCTGGGCCCTTCGCGTGTGGTGCGGGTCAGCTGTGAGTTAGCACCTCGTTGGGGATCCAGGCGAAGAGGAAGAGCAGCACATCGGCTAGGCTGAGGGCCATGGCGACGGCAGCCAAGCTATAGTGCACATCCTGAGGTCGCCAGCGATATTCACGATGCAAGGCGAGGGCTCCCATGCCAAGGGCAAGCACGGTGAGCGCCAGCGGGACTACCAGGAACTGCCAGTAGGCCGCGATGGGGTCGTCAGGCCACAGGGCCATGAGGATGCCGACGATCACCGGCCGATAGAAGAAGAGCAGCACGATGGGCCCCAGCGCGCAGACGAAGCTCGCGAGCGCCCAGCGATTCTTCATGGCGCAAGTGTCCTGTGCCTAGCCACGGGTCCACGTGACGGAGGTGGACAGATCGTCGCTAAAGATGGCGCTCGCATCCGCAAAGCCACCAGGGGCCGGCTTCACCTGCACGCTCACCGAGAGCCGAATCTGGCCCGGTCCGGGCGCCCAGCTCGAAAAGTCGCTGCGCACCAGGATAGCTCCCTCGCCTCCACTCAGCGTCACGGTCGCGCTGCTGACAAATGCGGCTGGAAATGTGGGAGTGGGGAGAATGCCTGGGGTTGGTGTCGCCCCTGGCGTCGGGCTCGCCGCGGGCGGCGTTGGCGTGGCCGGTGGCGCCGGTGTCGCAGCGCTGAATGCCGCAAGCGGCCCCGCCCCACTGGCGACCCCTGGCTGAGAGACAGCGCCAAAGATGGCCGGTGACGCCTGGTTTTGCGGGACCACTGAGACTCCCTGGCATGGCCCTGGCTGAGGCAGAGCGCCGCCGCACCAGGCAGCCACGTGTTCGACCGTGAACGCCCCTCCGGGAGGGATGAGCGGAGCCGAGAAGTGGATGCTGAGCAGCCCGTCCTTAGGGATCTTTGCCATTCCGCCGGGGCTCGGCGAGAGGATGGCGAGTGAGCCTTGGGGGACGGGAACGACGACAGTGCTCACCACGCCGTGCTCATCGGTATAGGCGATCTGATAGGTACCACCAGCGGGCTGCCGGGGGCATATTGGCGACGGGACCAGGCTGACGCCGTTGCAGGTGATGCGCGCGCCTGGGGGCGGAAGGACGAACCGCAGCGTGTCGCCTTCATAGAAGCTCAGCCGAACATCAACAGATGATGTGCCGGCATCCTGCTGGT
>DASWAC010000362.1:0-5766 GCA_036391335.1 Ktedonobacterales bacterium | reverse complement strand
GCCTATCGGGATGCGCTGCGGCGTGAGGCGGTGGCCCTTCCCGGTGCGGTGGAGCTGATGCGCGCGCTGCATGCGGCGGGCTACGCGCAGGCGCTCGGGTCATCCGCGCCGGTGGAAAATCTGGATCTGATCGTGCAACTGCTCGGCATCGGGCAGTATCTGGGCGCAGTCATCTCAGGCGAGATGGTGGCGCGTGGCAAGCCGGCGCCCGATATCTTTCTCGCTGCCGCGCAGCGCCTCGGCGTCGTCGCGGCCCGCACCCTCGTCATCGAAGATGCGCCCGCGGGGGTCGCAGCGGCCCATGCGGGCGGCATGCGCTGCCTGGCCGTGCGCCGCGCCGGGCAGGCGGACCCCGAAGGGCTCGACGCTGCCGACGCGATCGTGGATTCGCTGCGCGACGCCGATGTTTCGCTGGTGCGCCGCCTGCTGGGGCAATAGATTCGGTGGCGCTAGGCCCGCTCGTAGGCCACGTGCACGACACCATTGCGAAAGGTCTTCGACTCGATCAGCGTGAGACGCGTCCTCTCGCTGCTGTGGTTGAAGAAGGACAGGCCAGCACCCAGGAGCACAGGATCAATGAAGAGCCGGTACTCATCGATCAAGTCGTGCTCCATGAAGGCATGGACGAGCCTGGGGCTGCCAAAGATCATCAGGCTCTTGCCTGGCTGCCGCTTGAGCGTGTTGATCTCGCCAGCAAGATCGCTCTTGATGAGCCGACTATTAGTCCAATCCACCTGCTGCAGGGTCGTCGAGCAGACGACCTTGGCGACGTGCTCCACCCATTCCGCGTGCACGCGCTCATCAGGGGTGCTCTCCGGATTCCCCGGCACCGTAGGCCAGTAGTCCCGCATTCCCTCATAGGTCTTGCGACCGTAGATCGCCGTGTCCACGTCCGCGAAGAGCTTGGTGGTGAATGGGTACATCTCGTCGTCCATCACCGTCCAATCCAGGCCTTCATCTGGCGCCGCAGCAAAGCCATCCAGCGAGAGGTGCATGAGTGAGATCACTTTTCGCATGTGCTGTGTTCCTCTTTCTTGCGCTCGTTCTCACGCCACCGGCAAGGAGCCGGCAGACTCCCAGGGCATTCTTTCCGGGCGCAGGGAAAATGACGCTGGCGCGTCTGCATGCTTCCGCCCCGCTATGGCGCAGACGTCGCCACGGGCCGCGTCGTGCCGTTCGAGGGGCTCCAGCTCGGCTGGAGGGGGCCAAGGATGGCCCAGATCGTCGCGATGAAGAGGGTGAGCAGTACCACACCCACCACCACCGGATGCGCCCGTGTGGAGGACGGCAGCGCCGTGAGCAGACGGCTCACCAGCAGGATGATGACGATGAGGATGCTGATGGCATAGAGGAGGATGGCCCACCAATCGCGAGTGTCGGTGCCCAGCGCGATGCCGTGCAGGGTCACGAGCCCATAGGTAAGCAGGGTGAGCACGTGCAGCCGCTGCCACAGCGTGTAGCCGATCAGCGGGCGCACCCACGTGCTGATGCCCACCGCGATCGCCAGATAAAGGCCGACGATGCCCAGGCCCATCCATAGTGAGGAATAGTGACTGACGAAGGGGATCAAGACCTCGTTCAGCCCAAAGCGGGTGAAGGGATCGATCCAGACAGCCAGCACATGCACGCCGACAAAGATCGTCGCCAGCAAGGTCACATAGTTGTGCACCTCACTGTTGATGAGGCGTGGCCAGCGGCCAGACTGCCAGCGCTGGCGCAGCGCCAGTCCCACCGCCACCGAGAGTGTCAGCAGCAAATAGGCCGTCCAGCCGCCGGCGCGCGCCACGACCCACACCACAGTGCCCCAGGAATCCACGTTGCCTATCCATTCTCTCGCATCAATGCCTCAGGCCATGCCCCCACCCCGCGCCATGAGCCGTCATCGCGCACAAAGAGGCCTGCCATCTCATGCCGCGCGAGGAACGCACCGCCTCGCTCCTCACCCTCGATGAAGGCGACTTTGGCGGCGACCTCGGCTTGCTCACAGTGGTCCGCCACGACCGAGACGGACCACAGCCCCGAGGCGGCGGGTCGGCCCGTCGCGGGATTCAACAGGTGATGGCGCAGCGTGTCGCCCTGAAGCCACTGGCGGCGTCCCATGCCCGAGGTGGCCATCGCACCCACACGCAGCGGCAGGGTCCAGCTCATGCCCTTGCCCTGCACGGCGACCGGCCAGTCATCCGCGTGTGGCGGCATGCCCAGCACGCGCAGATCGCCGCCCGCGTTCACCAGCGCCTGGCTGACCCCGCTCGCGCGCAGCTGGCCGATGGCGGCATCCACCACCATGCCTTTCGCGATGCCGCCAAAATCGAGCTGGATGCCGTGTGGCAGAGTGACGAGCCGCGTCGCGGGCTCCACATCGATCGCGCGCCAGCCGCCGCCCGGGCGAATCACCTCCGGCATCGGTGGCAGAGTCGGCACGAGCGCCTCGAAGGTGCGATCATAGCCCACCTCGATCAGCTGGGGGAGCAACGTGGGATCGTACACCCCTCCGGTGGCCCGCGCCGCCGCGAGTGCCGTGGTGAGCACCTTGCCCAGCAGCGGGCTCACGGTGACCGGCTGCCCCGTGCCCGCATTGAGCCGCGAGAGCTCGCTCTCAGGCCGGAACCGGCTCAGCGTCGCCTCCCATTCCTCGAAGAGCCGGCGCACCGCTTCGGCGTGGGCGGGGCTATCCGCCTCGGAGAGCAGCAGCGTGATCTCGGAGCCCATGGCCCGCCAGGTGACGCGCTGCATCCCCTGAGGATCAGTAAACTCAGGAAACACCAGATCCTGAGACGGCATTCCCGCCGCCGGATGAGCCGGATCCAAAGGGAGACCCTCCCTGCTGATTGAAGTACCCGCCATTGCTGGACTGCGAGCCACTATTGTCACTGCCCTGCGACGTGCTCGCTCCCTGGGACGAGCTGGAGCTCGCGGCGCCACCCTGGCCCGATGCGCTGGCTGCCTGGCCCGCGGCGAGCGCGGCGAAGACACCGAAGCCCACCACGGAGCCGACCAAGATCTGCCGCTTGAGTGAGGCGACCACCGCCAGCGATTCCGCTTTGGTGCGTCGTGGGGCCACCGGCGGGCTGGCGGCCTGCCGCACGCTCACGCCGGGATCATCGTGCTGTGCCATAGGACACCCCTTTCTGACGACAGCATACTATCCCTGGGGATTGGCGGGCCGCTCACCCAGTGTCACCTGAATGGTGAGATGCTGGCTGCCACGGACGATCGCGAGGCTCACCTTGGCGTCTGGGGCCTGGCTGCTGAGCGCCGAGGCCAGTGACGCAGAGTCGGTCACGGTGTGGCTGTCCACCCCGACGATGACGTCACCCTGGCGCACCCCGGCGGCCTGAGCGGGCGTGGCGCCGGAGGCATCGGCCGAGAAGCCCTTGATCAGCGCGCCGCTGTTGACGGTGAGGCCGTTCGCGGTGGCCACATCGGATGTGACATCCTGCACGACCACCCCGAGATAGCCCTGGCCTGAATTCACCAGATGGCCATTCGCGATGAGCTGCTGCGCGACATACTTCACACGGTTCGAGGGGATCGCGAAGCCAATGCCGGTGGCAGTGGTTCCCGTCTGGTCATTCACTGCAGCCAGGGTGGGGATGCCGATGAGCTGCCCGTGCAGGTCCACCAGCGCGCCACCGCTATTGCCCGGATTGATCGGCGCGCTCGTCTGAATGAGCCCGGTCAGCTGACCCGCCGGACCCTGCGGCGCCTCACTGGCGGTGCGGTCGAGGGCGCTGACGATGCCAAACGAGACCGACTGGTCGAGACCGAGCGGGCTGCCCAGCGCCAGCACGAACTCGCCTACCTGGGCCTGGGAAGAATCGCCGATGGCGATGGGAGTGAGGTTCGAGCTAGTCACCTTCAGCACGGCGAGGTCGTCTTGTGGGTCCTCACCGACCATCTGCGCGGGCAGCTGTGTGCCGGTCGAGAGCATCACCGTGTAGCTCGAGAAGCCAGTGACGACGTGGTCATTGGTCACGATATAGCCGTCCGTTGTGAGGACCTCGCCTGAGCCGATCGCCGAGCCACGTGCCGACTGGCTCTTGATCTCGACGACCGAGGGCTGCACCGCCTTGGCGACCTGCTGCACGGTGGCCTGCAAATCATTGACGTTGGTGGGCACATTGCTCACCGGGGCCGTGGCCGCGCCCAGGGTGACCGGCGTCTTCGTGGTCCCCGGGATGCCGTGGCCCAAGAGCAGGCCCCCACCGATGCCGAGCGCGAGAATGGCAAAGACACCGGTGATGATGAGCGCCAGCCGCGCCCAGCTCATGCCTGGACGACCGCTTGGGCGCACATTCAGATATTCATAGCGTGGCGGCCAGGGCGGAATGCCCCCACCCGCCTGAGTCTGAGGCTGGTCTGCCGTCGGCCCTGGCACGGGGGGTGGTGTCATCGTCGGCACGGCAGGCGGATACGCAGACTCAGAATAATTCGGGGGATACTCGTTGGTCATGATCTCATGCCTCCAGAGAGATATCAGGCAGGCGCGTCACTCGCGCCCTGTGAATAGGCTTCACGCTACACATCGTAAAGTGGGACCATTTGAGATGTATGAGAGCCGGATGAGAGTTTTCTCAACCCGTCACCTCTGGCGCCACGCGTGATTCCACGGGCGTTTGTGTGGCTGAGCGACCGACTGCTGCCAGGCGCAGTGTGGCCGCCGTTCCCTCGCCTGGCTGGCTGGTCAGGGTCAGCGTGCCGCCATGCTGGCCCGCGATGCCATGGGCGATGCTCAGGCCAAGGCCAGCGCCCCCGGTCTCGCGTGAGCGGGCCTTATCCACCCGGTAGAAGCGCTCGCCGAGGTGCGAGAGATGCTCGCTGCTGATGCCGATGCCCGTGTCGCGCACACTGAGCAGCGCATCGCTGCCCTCACTGGTCACGAGCAAGGTCACCGAGCCGCCATCGGGAGTGTATTTGAGGGCATTATCCACCAGGATAAGCGTGAGCTCTTCGAGCAGCGCGCGATCGCCGATGACCAGGGTCGGCTGTGCGGCCTCCAGTGAGAGCGCAATCTGCCGCTCCGCCGCCAGCGCTCGCGAGCGATGCTCCACCTGGCCCGCTACCGCCGCCAGATCAACCACGTCGCGCTCCATCCGCAGCTTGCCGGTGTCCAGTCGCGCCAGCGTGAGCAGATGATCGGTCAGGCGCTCCATGTGGGTGACTTCGCTGACGATATCATGCAGCCAGTCCGCCGTCTCGGGGGAGGCGTGCTCACTGCCACGCAGCAGCACCTCAGCATCGGCACGCAGCAGGGTGAGCGGGGTGCGCAGCTCGTGCGAGGCATCGGCGACGAAGCGCTGCTGCTCGGCCAGCGCGAGCTTGGCAGGCTCGAGCGAGCGCTTCGCCAGGAAATAGCCTCCCCACGACGCGCCGCCAATGGTGAGCAAGCCCACCAGCAGCTCGAGGTGGAGCAGCGTGTCGAGCGCGCTAACCTCACCCTCGACATTCAAGCCCACCTGGAGAACGCCCGTCACGCTCCGATCCACGGGATTCCGCACGACCAGCAAGTAGGTGCTGATGTGCTGGAAGTCGTACCCATTCCCGTTATCGCCGCCATCTATGATGGCCGACGCCATCCCGCTGGAGCTATTGAGGGCGGCCTGTGCCAGATCGGTGCGGATAAACTTCGGCGCATCTGTCACCGCCTGGTTGGGCCATGCCTGGCTGCCTGAGGCGTCATAGCAGGCCATGAAGAAAGGCGAGCGCTCATGTGCGACGGCGAGCTGGCACGCGGTCGCGCCCCCATTCGTTTGCGCCAGCAGCGCA
>DASWAC010000361.1:0-4395 GCA_036391335.1 Ktedonobacterales bacterium | reverse complement strand
GCGCGCGCTGTACGCGCGGCCGCGGCTGCGGCCGCCCCGTAACCGCGCGCTGCTCCGGCTCGTGGCCGTGGCCGGCTTCCTCGGGCCCGGCCTGATCGCCGCGAACGCCGGCAACGACGCCGGCGGCATCGCCACCTATGCGAGTGTCGGCGCGCAATATGGCTATGGCCTCTTGTGGATGCTCGTGCTGATTACCGTCTGCATGGCCGTGGTACAAGAGATGTGCGCTCGCATGGGCGCCAAGACCGGGAAAGGTCTTTCTGACCTCATCCGCGAGAAGTTTGGGGTGCGTGGCGCTGCCTTCGCCATGGCAACCTTACTCATTGCCAACGGCCTCATCACCATCTCGGAGTTCGCAGGCATCGCGGCTGCCTCGGAATTATTCGGCATCTCAAAATATGTGACGGTGCCCATCGCGGTGATTGGCGTCTGGCTGCTGGTGACACGGGGCACCTATGGGAAGGTCGAGAAGGTCTTCCTCGTGATGACCCTGGCTTTCTTCGCCTATCCCGTTGCCGCGTTCATGGCACACCCTGCCTGGGATCAGGTGATCAAGAGCACATTCATCCCTGATTTCCAGCTCAATAGCACCTATCTGCTGCTCTTCGTCGGCACGGTGGGGACCACCATCACGCCCTATATGCAGCTCTACATCCAGTCTGGTGTGGCCGAAAAAGGCGTGACCATGGATCACTACAAGGGCGAGCGCACCGAGACCTATCTCGCGGCTATCTTCGGTGATCTCATCTCCGCATTCATCATCATCGCGACCGGAGCAACCGTCTTTGTGGCTAGTCACGGCGTGGGCGTGCAGATTACCGACGCGAAACAGGCTGCTCTCGCCCTGGAGCCGTTCCTGGGCAGATACGCGGTGGCTATCTTCGCGGTGGGGCTTCTGGGAGCCTCGCTGCTGGCGGCTGCGGTGCTACCACTTTCCACCGCCTATTCGGTCTCTGAGTCATTTGGCTTCGAGCGTGGGGTCTCGCGCACCTTCAAAGAGGCGCCCATCTTCCAAGGCATCTTTACCGGCATGCTCGTGCTTGGCGCGCTCGTCGCGCTGATTCCGGGGCTGCCGCTCATTCAGCTCCTGATCATCGTGCAGGTGATCAATGGGGTGCTGCTGCCCATCCTGCTGGTGTTTATCCTGCTGCTCGTCAACGATCGGCAAATCATGGGCAAATATGTCAATGGCCCGTGGACGAACGCGATTGCGTGGAGCACGACGGTGCTGCTCTCGATCTTGAGCCTCGTGATGATAGCCAGCATCCTCCTCCCCGCTGTGGGAATCCCATTCCTGCAATGAAGCGCTTCTGTGACTGATGTGTCTATCTAGCTGAGGAGTGCGCCGATGCCTTCCCTCACCGAGCTGCTTGGCAAGCCTGTGCGTGATCCCAATGGGGATGTCGTCGCGAAGCTGCAGGATCTTGTCGTGCAAGTCAACCATCACGAATTAGCGACGCCCAGCGCCGGTGATAGCTATCCCCCCGTCACCGGCATCGTGGCGCGCATCGGGGCGCGTGGCGCCCAGCACGACATCTTCATCCCGTGGGAGCACGTCCTTCACATGGGTCGCGATGGCGTGGACCTCACGACGCCCGTCATCAGCATGCTGCGATTCACTCGCCGTGATGGCGAGATCGTGCTCAGCGACGGCCTCTTCGACAAGCAGGTGGTTGATGTCGAGGGGCGCCGCGTGGTGCGGGTCAACGACGTGGACCTCACCGAGCGCGATGGCTTGTGGTATCTCGTCGGGGTGGATGTGAGCCCCGGCGGTCTGTTGCGCCGGATGGGCATGCAGCGCCTCTCGCGACGCCTGCCACGCGCCCCCGTGATCAACTGGGCCCAGGTCGTCCCGGTGGCCGACCGGCTGGAGGATGGCGGCACCCTGCGCCTGCGAGTGCCCCGCGATAAGCTCGCCCTGATGCAGCCTGCCGAGCTGGCGCGTGTGGTCGAGCAGCTGACCCCGCAGGAAGGCGCCGACCTGCTCAACGATCTCGATGAAGCCCAGGCCGCCGATACGATCGAAGAGCTCGAAGACGAGCAGCAAGGGCAAATCTTGCGCGCGATGGACCCGGAGCGGGCCGCCGACGTGCTAGAAGAGATGGAGCCGGACGAAGCGGTGGATGCGCTCAGCAGCATGTCGCAGGAGGAGGCCACCGACCTGCTGGGGCGCATGAGCCGCGAGGATGCCGACGAGGTACAAGAGCTGCTGGGGTATCCCGAAGATAGCGCGGGCGGCCTGATGACGACCTATTACGTCAGCGTTCCCGACTGGGCGAGCGTCGGTGAGGTGCGCGCCGCGCTGCGGCGGCAGACCAAGCTGGCCGATGCCGAGGAGGAAGAAGATCCCCTCCCTGATGCCATGCCCGAGATCTATGTGGTGCATGAAGCCAACGGGGCCAGCCTCCCCCGCGGCGGCAGGCAGTCGTCACGACCGCGCCCCTCGGGGAAAACTGCCCAGGTGGCCGACCGCGCGCCCTCCGTCTGGACTGAAGGCAAGCTCGCCGGAGTGGTGACCCTGCGCGACTTGCTGCTGGCCGAGCCCGACACACTCATCAGCGCGGTGATGCATCCCACGCAGGTGGGCCACGCGCTCGACAAAGAGCAGGATGTCGCCCGGCGCATCGCCGAGGATGACCTGCTCGCGCTGCCCATCGTGGATGACTCCGGCATGCTGCTCGGCATCGTCACAGTGGATGACGCGATGGATGTCATCTTGCCCACGTCGTGGAAGAAGCGCCTGCCACGCGTCTTCCATTAGCGCGCCTGCCAGGATGGCGCGTCGCCTGCGGTTGTGCCTGTGATAGAATGCGGTGAGGAGACACTATTCCTCAGCAGACAGGGTGGCTGGCGCATGACTCTTCGACGCCTCGCGGCATTCCCCATCGCCGCGACACCCCTCTGTGCCCTTCATATCCCTCACCATAGGCACGCCTAGGGCGTGGCGTCACTGCGCCCGCCCGTCTCAGGCTATACTTCTCCTTGGCTGACACACCCACCGAAAGTGACGGATATCCCTATGCCTCGCATCACCCCTGGCGCCGTGAAGGGCACACGCGACTACCTGCCGCGTGACCTCGTGCTGCGCAATCGCGTCTTCGCTCAGCTGCGCGAGACGTTCGAGCGCTACGGCTATGAGCCCCTGGAGACACCTACCATCGAGCGCACTGATGTGCTCGAAGGCAAATATGGCGAAGAGGGTGAGAAGCTCCTCTTTCGCATCCTGCGCCGAGGACGCGACCTCGACGAGGGCGTGGCCAAGCTCGTCGCTGCCACCGATCGTGGCACCGGCGCAGCGACGCGACTGCTCTCAGACGAAGCGCTGCGCTATGACCTGACTGTGCCCTTCGCGCGGGTGGTCGCCCTCTATCAAAATGAGTTGCAAATGCCCTTCCGCCGCTACCAAATCCAGCCGGTCTGGCGCGCCGACCGTCCGCAGAAAGGCCGCTTCCGCGAGTTCTACCAATGTGACGTGGATTGCGTCGGCAGCACGTCGGTGAGCATCGAAGCGGAGATGCTGGCGATGGCGAACCAGGTGCTGGAGCGCCTGGGGTTCGAGGAGTTTACCATCCGCATCAATCATCGGGCGCTGCTGGGCGCGTTGATGGCCAGCGAGGGCGTGCCCGCCGGGTTGACCTCCGCAACCCTCGTCGCCATAGACAAGCTCGACAAGATTGGCCCCGCTGGGGTGCGCGCCGACCTGGCCACCGCCGGTCTGGAGGACGTCGTGGCCCAGCGTGTGATGGCTGCCATCAGCATCACCGGGAAGCCGGCAGAGGTGGTGGCGCGGCTGCGGGCCGAGACACAGCTGGGGTCAGACCTCGCGGGTGATGCTGCGCTGCGCGATCTAGAGGCCGTATTTGGCTATCTGGCCGCGCTCGGTGTCCCTGAGACTCGCTATTCCTTCGATGTCTCGACGGTACGCGGGCTGAGCTATTATACCGGCCTGATCTTTGAGACGGTGGCCCCTGGCGCGCCGGTCGGCTCGCTGTGCAGCGGCGGACGCTATGACCGGCTCATCGGCCAGTTTACCGGGCGCGATCTGCCCTGCACCGGCATCTCATTCGGCATCGATCGCATCTTCACCGCGATGGAGATCCTCGGCCTTGGTGAGACGGACACCACCACGGCAACCCAGGCGCTGGTCTCCACCCTGGGGGCGGCCAACGTTGGCGCGTCGTTCGCGGTGGCGCAGGCGCTGCGTGCGGCGGGCATCCGCACGGAGGTCTATGCCGACGAGACGCGCGCCCTCAAGGGACAGCTCAGCTTCGCGGCGAAGAAGGGGATTCCGCTGCTGGCCATCGTGGGCGATGACGAGCGCCAGGCGCAGCGCGTGACCCTGCGCGACCTGCGCACCGGCCAGCAGGAGACGCTGAGCATGGATAACGCCGTGAG
>DASWAC010000360.1:0-6435 GCA_036391335.1 Ktedonobacterales bacterium | reverse complement strand
CGCGGGTGGCTATATCAACTATTACTACTACGGCCAGTTCATCATCGCGACGCTCATCAAGCTCACCGGCATCGTGCCGACGACCGCGTTCAACCTGGCGGTCGCGCTCCTCTTCGCGCTCGTCTTCTCGGCAGCGTTCAGTGTGGGCGCCGGGATGACTGGCCGCGTGTGGGTTGGGCTCGCGGCAGGGGTGGGCCTCGTCGTGCTGGGCAATCTGGAAGGGGTCTGGCAGCTCGCGGCCCAGTGGCAGGCCATCGCCCACCATCAGCAGCCACCGACCTATGATTATTGGGCAAGCAGCCGTGTCATTCCCTGCCTGGGCAACCGGGGGAATCCCAACGTGCCGTGCTATGACACCACCATCAATGAGTTCCCCTACTGGAGCTTCCTCTACGCCGACCTGCACGCCCACCTCATCGCGCTGCCCATCGTCGTGACGATCATCGCGGGGTGCGCCTCGCTGGTGGCCTCGGCGCGCGACCAGCTGCACGCGTGGCGGCCGGCGCTGCTGACCTTGGGTGTGCTGGCTTTCAGCCTCGGCACCGTGCTGGTGGTCAACACGTGGGATGTGCCAGCCTATGCCGTGTTGATCGGGCTCGCACTGCTCATCCGTGTGATGCCACTCGAAGACGGGCCCGCCGGATGGGCCATTATGCGCGCGGCCTGGCCGTGGCCCCGCTTGCGCAATCTGCTCGCCGCCATCGTGGGGGTCGTTGCGCTCGCCGCACTCCTCTTCGTGCCGTTCACCAGCCACTTCCAGAATTTCGTCTCCGGCATCGGCACACAGGATGGCGCGACGGCGCCCTATCAATTCCTGGCCATCTTCGGGCTATGGCTCTTCCTGCTGGTGAGCTTCTTCACCGTCGAGGCTTTCGACGCCCTCGGCGCAGTCTTCGGCGCGGCGCTGCCGGTCACGTGGCGGCTCGGCATCGTCAGTGGGGGACTGCTGGCGCTGCTCCTCGCCCTAGTGAGTCTCAAGGCGTTCCTCCTGCTCACGCTGGTGGCCGGCATCGCGCTGGCGCTCATCGTGCCCATGACGGCACGCCGCCTCTTCACCTACGTCGTCCTGCTGCTGGGCGTGATCATCGCGCTGGGGGTCGAGATCGTCTACGTGCGTGACTTCCTCGATGGCTCGCCCTACGAGCGGATGAACACCGTCTTCAAGTTCTATTATGAGGTCTGGACCCTCTTCGCACTGGGCGGGGTGCTCGCCCTCGCCTGGATCATCCCGCGATGGCGTGGCAGCGCCCACGGAGCGGCCAGACGACTCACCTTGGCTCCGGTGATCCAGGTGGCGTGGTCTACGATGCTCGTCCTGCTGGTGGCCGGCTCGACCATCTTCCTCTTCGAGGGCACGTCCGCCCGGGTGCAAGATCCCGTCATCTGGGCGCAGCAACAGCCGCCACCAGAGGGCATTCAGCCGGCGGGACTCTCCCTCGACGGCATGGCCTACATGCGTGGCTGGTATCCGAGCGACTATCAGGCCATCACGTGGATGAATCAGCATATCGGCGGGATGCCGGTGCTGGTCGAGGCAAACCTGGGGATGTATACGTGGAGCGGGCGTGTCTCCATCTACACTGGGCTGCCTGACGTGGTGCAAACCGGTCACGAGCACGAGCAGCGCTATGGGGCGGTGCAGCCCAATGGCGACCAGATCACGCCGCGGGTGAACGCCGTGAACGCCTTCTGGGCCACCGGTAACCCCCAAGAGGCAAGTCAATTCCTCAGGACGTATGATGTGCGCTATGTCTATCTAGGGCAGCTAGAGCGCACGTGCTATACGATGGTGAACGGCGGATGCCAGCCCATGGCGGCGGGCGCCCTCACGAAGTTCACAGCGCTGGAGCAACAAGGCGTACTCAAGCCCGTCTATGCCACATCGGATGTCGTCATTTATCAGGTGGTCACCCCGTGATCGAGCTTCTTGGCTGGTATCTCGCCAGCACCGCACTGGGCCTCGCCAGTCTGCCCACTGCCGCGCTGGTCTTCCGCTGGCTGCCTGACCGTGGCTGGTCGCTGGCCAGGCCCTTTGGCCTGCTGCTGGTCGGCTGGCTCGTCTGGCTCCCACTAGTGGTGACTCACTGGCCGTTCACACGCGGCTGGATCATCGGCACCATCGTGTGCTGGCTCCTCTTCAACGGCGCACTGCTGGCCTCGCGCCGGGAGCTGCTCGACGCCCTGCGCGGGGTGCTGGCGCGCGGCTGGCGGCATGCGGTCGCCGGCGAGGTCATCTTCGCGGGCGCCTATGCGCTGATGGCGTGGGAGCACTCCTTCACGGCGGCAGTCTCGGGCACCGAAAAATACATGGATGTGGCCTTCATCTCCGCGATCTGGCGCACTCCCACACTGCCCCCGCCTGACCCCTGGCTGAGCGGGCAGCCCATCAACTATTACTACTTTGGGCATTATCTCATCGCGCTGCTGGCCAAGCTGCTGGGCACGCAGCCAGCGGTCGCCTTCAGCATCGCCGTGGCGCTCATCTTCGCGCTGACCGCGGCGGCTGTCTATGGCGTGGCGGCGAATCTGGTGGCCACCCTCTCGGCGGGCAGGCTCACACGCGGCATCGTGCCCGGGGCGCTCTCAGCCGTGGCAACGCTGGTGCTGGGCAATCTCGCGGGCGAGCAGGTCTGGTGGGCCAGCGCGACCACCCTCGCCAAGGGACAGGGCGCCATCATCGCGAATCCCTGGCAGTTCTGGCTGCACCCCAACCTGTGGACTCAGTATGACTGGTGGTCTCCCTCACGGGTCGTGAACCCGCAGAGCACGATCAACGAGTTCCCTGCTTTTAGCTTCGTGCTGGCCGACTTGCACGCGCATGTCTTCTCACTGCCCTTCACGGCGCTCGCCATTGGGTTCGCGCTCAATGTGCTGCTGGCGCGTGGCCAGGCTTGGGAGTGGCTGCGCGAGCGGCGCTTCGAGACCCTGCTGACGCTGGCCTGCGGCGGGGTCATGCTGGGTGGGCTGTTCGCCATCAATGGCTGGGATCTGCCTACCTATCTGGGGCTGGCGCTCGTCGCTCTAGCACTGCAGCAGTGGCTGGCGCACGGCAAGACGCTCAACGGCGCGCTCGCGCGTGATCTCGTCTTCGCGGCGGGCAGCCTCGTCGCGGTCGCCTTTCTCTTCTATCTCCCGTTCTACCTGGGCTATTCCTCACCGGGGCAAGGAGTGGATTTCGTGCCCGGCGCCGCCCGTTCCCCATTCGGCCAGGTGATGGCGATCTTTGGGCTGCCGGTCTTCCTGCTGGGCACGCTGGTCACGGTGCGTCTGCTCGGGGGAGCCATCAGGGCCACCGCACGGCGCCGCGGGCCGGGCGTCGCGATGGAGCAAGGGGTGATCCTCGGGCTGCTGCTGGGCGTGCTGCTGCTGATCGTACTGGTGAGCGCCAATGGACTCTGGTGGACTCTTCTCCTTGGGCTGGCGCTCGCGGCTATCTGCGGCTGGCTGGCCATGCGCAGCCTGCGCGCCGACCCCACCACGCCGGGACGCGCCGATGCGGCGATCTTCGTGCTGGCCGGGCTGGCGTCACTGCTGGTGGCCATCTGCGAGGTCGTCTACCTGCGCGATGTCTTCGCGGGCGGCCCAGACTTCCGCATGAACACCGTTTTCAAGCTCTACTATCAAGCGTGGCTCCTGCTGGGCGTGGTGGTGGGGCCGGTGGCGCTGCTGCTGGCACGCGAGGCACGGGCGTGGCTGCGACGCCTCTACGCCCCAGGGACGGCTCCCGCTGAGGCGGGAAAGCCAGCGGGTCCCGGCGTGACGGCGCTCCCACGCTGGTTGCGATGGGCGCCCGCGGGTGCTATGCTGGTTTGGCTGGCGCTATGCGCCGCGCTGGTCCTCTCGTCGGTCGTCTATCCCGTGCTGGCGGTGGCGACTCGCACGGCGAACCTCACCCAGCCGCGCACCCTCGACGGCCTGGCCTTCGCAGCCACTGATGGCGTCGGCTCAGGCAACTGCACGGTGGTGGGCGGTGGGGTGGTGACGGCGGATGACGCCCAGGCCATCGGCTGGCTGAATGCCCACGTGACGGGCTCGCCGGTGATCGTCGAGGCGCCCGGCGCGGAGTATAGCCTGTGCAGTCGCGTCTCAGCGTTTACGGGCTTGCCCGCTGTCATCGGGTGGGGTGGTCACGAGGTGCAGTGGCGCACGGGCTGGCTGGCGCAGGGTGATCGCAACCAGCGGTTCCAGGCGCAGCTTGGTGCGCCAGATGCAATCTATACACAGGCTGACCAGAATACCGTCATGTCACTCTTACGTAATTATCACGTGCGATACCTGTATGTGGGTGAGGCTGAGCGACAGCGTTACCCACAGGCTGACCTGACTCGCTATCAGACGTACCTGCCAATCGTCTATCATCAGGGAACCGTCACGATCTTTGAGATACCCGAGAGGGGAAGCTAATGGCAACGAGCGTGAAGCCTGCCGGCGCGACGGCGCACGAGCAACCGCGACAGACGTCGAGCGTCTCACTCTGGCTGCTTGCTCGTGGCAGCAATATGGGCGGCTGGCTGCGCTCGCGCACACTCGAGCACTGGGCGTGGCTTGCGGTCATCGCCCTCGGTGCGCTGCTCCGCTTCGTTGGCATGGGTGACAAGCCGCTGCACCACGATGAGAGCATGCACGCGTTCTACTCCTACATGTACGCGCGCAGCCCCGCTGGCTATGAGTACGACCCCCTCCTCCACGGGCCGTTCCAGTTTCACGCGGTCGGCACCGTCTTCGCCATCATCCTCGCGCTGCAGGCCCTCTTCCACGTGGGCGGTGCGGCGGGCAGCCCGTGGATCAACGATGCCACGGCGCGCATCGTGCCGACGGTGCTGGGCGCGGGGACCGTCGTGCTGGTCTTTTGGCTGCGGCCATGGCTGGGGCGCCTGGGCGCGCTGATCGCTGCTTTCCTCATCGCCGTCTCGCCCGCCTTCGTCTATTTCTCGCGATTCCTGCGCGAGGACGTGTATTTCAACTTCTTCATGCTGGCCATGGTCGTGTGCGCGGGGCAATTCTTCCTGACACGCAAGACGAGCTGGCTTGCGGGCGCGTTCGCTGCCACCGCGCTGGCCTACGCGACATTCGAGGGCATCTTCATGACCCTCTTGATCTTCCTCTCGTTCGGGGCGGCGCTCGTCCTCTGGGAGCTCGCCTCGCGCTATGCCCACCTGGCAGGCGCGAGCTTCAGCCCACGGCAGCAGCTGTGGCTCACCCGCGGCCTCATCTTCTCGGGCGCGGGCGTGGTAGCCTGCCTGGCTGCCTACTTCGGCTTGCAACGCATGCACGCCCTGAGCGCGTGGATCAATGCGAACCAGTCGCAGGCCGACACGAATGTGCTCATCCTCGAAGATCGCTCGGTCGCCATCCTCCTGTGGGTCAGCATTGTGGTGGCGCTCGGGGTGATTGGCTGGCTGCTCTGGCAGACGTGGTACGAGCGGCCCCGCGATGCGCAGAGCGCCGAGAAGGCGCGTGATGGCGCCCTCGCGACGACGGGCCGCATGCCCGCCTGGGCGCACCGCCTCGACGCGACGATTCGCGCCCCTGCCGAGGCCAAGGCGCGGCTGCGTGAGCGCACGGATGAGACAAGGCAGCCGTTCATCGCGGCACTGCTCTCGATCACCTGGGTGCAGTGGTTCGTCGCCGCTGTGATTGGCTGGCTCATCTTCGTCGCCTTATTCTGGGTGATCCCTGGCGGAGCCTACGCGCAGACCTGGGGTGACGGCTTCCGCATCGGGGTGGGGCGCGGCCTCTGGCAGGGCCTCTATTATTGGATGACCCAGCAGGAAGTCGCGCGCGGTGGCCAGCCGTGGTATTACTATCTGCTGCTGATCCCACTCTACGAGCAGCTCGCGGTCGTCTTTGGGCTGGCCGGAGCCGTCTATGCGCTGGTGCGGCCAAACCGCTTCCGCATCTTCCTGGTGTGGTGGCTCTTCGGCTCGGTCGTGCTCTATAGCTGGGCAGGCGAGAAGATGCCCTGGCTCACCATCCAGATCCTCCTGCCGCTCATGCTGCTGGCGGGGCTCGCGCTCAGCGCCCTGGCGCAGGTGGTGGCGCCCGTCATCGCCGACTGGCGCACCGGCAGCGCGCGCAATCCGCGCACCGGTCGCGAGCAGGCGCGGTTCTATGGCGCTGCGGTCTCCCTCATCTTCGCCGGGCTGCTGCTGATCCCGATGGTTCACAACATGTGGGTGCTCTCACGGCCGGATGCGGCGGCGGCGCCCTATGAGATGATGGTCTATGTGCAGACCACTCGCGATGTCACCGACGTGATGAATAAGATCAATGCCGCCGATAAGGCGATGTATGGCGGGCAACATCAGCTGAAGGTGGCCGTCGGGCCGCAGGAAGAATGGCCCTTCTACTGGTACCTGCGCGACTACTATCTCGATCCGCACCCCTCCACCTATGCGTTCATCCCGATGGATGTGAGCAACGCGCAGACGGCCA
>DASWAC010000359.1:0-2800 GCA_036391335.1 Ktedonobacterales bacterium | reverse complement strand
TTCGGCCCAGCTCTCACGCGCGCTGAGCACCGCCAGCGGATCGCCTTCATCAGCCACAGCGGCGGGCTCTGCCACCTCGTGCCACGGCATGGAGACCTTTCTCTGGTGCAGGCGGCGCCTGAAGTGCTGTGCCAATTTGTTGCGTGCGATGCCCAGGATCCATGCCGCGAATCCGAGCTCATCCTGCGCACGCATTGAGCCAATCCCCTCCATGATGGCGATGAAGGTTTCAGAGGTCAGATCCTCAGCCTCAGGGATGCTTCCAACACGAGAGAGGGTGAAACGATAGATGACCGGCAGGAATCGGCGATAGAGCAGGCTGATCGCGTCGGGGTTGCCGCGGCGGCTTTCCTCGAGCACGTGCAAAAATGTCAGCCCCTCAGGCCACACCTCGCCGCGCATTGGTGTGGGCTCCTGATCACCCGCTGATGCTGGTCGCCGGATATTGTGCAGCGCCGTCGCATCACTGTCAGTCACCACATCGAGCCTTTCTCTCTTCGAGAGCTGCGCCTGAGCCTCGGCAGCCACCTCCCTGCGACATGTCCGCAGCTCGCGCATGCCTGTTACAGAAGCCTAGTGATGACCACCGCCATCATCGGCGCCATGGCCGCTTTGATCACTCCCACTGCTCCCCGAGCTTGTGCCACCACCGTCGCCACTGGATCCATCATTGCCATCTTCACGATGCACCCGTGACGCAAGCAACGACCCATCTGGCTGTGTCGTTCCGCGCACCTCGACAATCATCCCTTTCACAAGATCGCCAATGCCGTGGAATCCGCCGTCGAACTCCGTCTGGGCGTTCACGATGACCACTTTGGTGGCCCCGTTGGGGAGCTTGATCACGAACGAGCTATGCGTGGTGTCAACAGTAGCGATAGTGCCCATGAGCTCCAACCCATTGGCATCTTCAGCATCATTCTCGTTCTCGGCCTCAACACGTGCCGCAGAGATGGTGCCGTCAGCTTGTAGGTTACCCGCGAGGCTCACCTGCTGGCCAGTCTTGAGGTCGGAGAAGCTGTGCAGGATCCCTTCAAACTCTGTCTGGGCATTCGTCACGACTGTCTTGATGCTCCCATCAGTGAGCTTGAGCTCAAAGGAAGATCGTGAGCTAGTGATGGCCCCGACCGTTCCGCTGAAGTCCGAGCGCTGTTGAGTGCCGCCGTGATCATCTTGTTGATCCTGAGCCCCATTGTCGCTCTCGATCTGGCCGGCGGTAAGGGTCGCGGCGCTGGATTGGCTCGCTCCCTGCACTTTCACCAACATGCCAATCTTGAGGTCAGCGAAGCTATGCAAGGCGCCTCGGAACTCTGTATGCGGGTTGACGGTGACGGTAAGGCTGCTCGCGCTGGCTGTCTGCTGTGGGGTGAGCATAAAGCTCGATGCAGCAGCGTCAATGCTAGCAATGGTTCCCTGCAGGCTACCATTGGTGCCACACGCCGCCAGCGCCATACCGCTGCCGCCAAGAAAGAACAGGGCAAGGAGCGCGACTGCGATCCTGCTGTGCACGAGTGTCATAAGCTTACTCAATATGGGCCTCCTGTTCCTTATCGGACCGGTGAGGGGGAGATCAATCGCGAGTGTGCCATTAGACTTCAGGGGCTTGCTACGCGCGCTGCAAGTGCGTTCGTCATCGTGGCATAGCGGTAGTTCCCTGACATGCCCATTTCTTAGGGGGTGATCACTCACATCTGGTGGCGTGCAAAGCATCTTTGGACGTGGAGAAGGTCCATTGGGAGCTCGGACGCTCTGGGCCGGCGCATGAGGTAGCCGATCTGCTCCTCCAGCACCTCGATCAGCTCGAGCAGCAGGCGCAAGACAAGGGCGGCATCCAGCAACTGCTCGCCGAGCATTTCGCCAAGGTCTATAAGGTGCGCCTGCCCCCTGTGGCCGCCTGACGGCGCTCCCTCTCCGTGGCTCTCCTCTTGCCTCGCGGTCGGGTCTGGTAAATCTGGGCGTGCCCACCCGTCTTGCTGTGAGAAAGCATCCCCGCCACGTGGCCGGCTCGGGGAAGCCCGTGAGGAGGCATGCCATGATCTGCCCGCGACGCCGCCCGCTGCCCCTGTTCCTCAGCCTGGTGATCCTGCTCGCCGGCTGTGCCCTGCCCTGGGCAAGGAACGCCGCCACAAGACCACAGCCCCTGCCCGATGCCCAGCAGGTCTTCCACCTCCTCATGGCTGGCGCCAATAACAACGGCGACCTAGATAGCCTTGACCCGGCGCTGATCCAGTTCGGCAGCAACTACCAAGTGGCGCAGCTCATCTTCCCACCGCTCGTGACCCTCGATGACCGCAACCAGGTGGCTCCCTGGGGTGCTGACCGCTGGGAGACAAGCGCCGATGGGCTCATCTGGACCTTCCATATCCATCCAGGAATGAGGTGGTCCGACGGGGTGCCCATCGACGCCAGCACCTATGCCTACTCGCTCAACCGCTCCCTCGACCCCTGCACAGCGTCGCCGGTCACCTACTATCTCACGGGCACGAGCGTTGAGCTCATCAAGGGCTCGGTGGCTTTCAGCAACGTGCGATACACGTCCTCCTACAATCCCGCTCACGCGTGCCCACCGGGGAGGCTGGTGGCGCCAGACACCCTCATCGGCACGTCCATCCTCGTGCCCGACCCGCTCACCCTCACGCTCGTGCTCAGCCACCCGGCGGCGTACTTCCCCGCAGCGCTCACCTACCCCACTGCCTGGGCGCAGCCCAGACAGCTCATCGAGCGCTATGGGGCCACCGTTGACCCATTTGACACCAACATCTTTCACTGGACCGAGCATCTGACCGATGGCAGCGGCTTT
>DASWAC010000358.1:0-3710 GCA_036391335.1 Ktedonobacterales bacterium | reverse complement strand
CGCTCGCGGCCTCGCGCTGGAAGCCGACCTTCTTCTCGGTTGCTTCCAACAGGGTCACCTGCCATCGAGGGAAGGCGATAGCGAGGGGCAGACCAGGGAAGCCAGCCCCGCTGCCAACATCTACCACACGTGGTGACCCGGTGAGCACTGCAGTGTCCAGCGCCACCACGCAGGTGAGTGAGTCGAGCATATGGCGTGTCAGCACCGCAGCCGGATCAGTGATCGCAGTGAGGTTGAAGCGCGCATTCCATTCGAGCAGCAGTCGCGTGAGCGCCGAGAAGCGCGTGAGCGCAGCGTCATCGAGCGCGATGCCCAGTGACGCGGCGCCCTCGCGGAGTGGAGTCGTGTCGAGGGGAGGCTCAGCTGACACGTTTTTGTTTGTTGTTGAGATAGTCCACCAGCACATACTGGCCGAGCTTCTCCGGGTTGGCATAGAACGCCCGGCCCCGGTTCACTGTGGCCATCTGGTTGACGAAGTGCTTGAGATAGGGCTCATCCCAGAGCATGAAGACGTTCATGGTGACGCCCTCGCGCGCGCAGCGGCGCACCTCACGCAGTGTCTGCATGACGGCGTCGGGATGCGGCGGCCAGTCGAAGACCCAGCGCCCGCCCTCCATCCAGACGGTCGGGCCACCATCGGTGATCATGATGATCTGCTTATTGGCGCCACGCGACCGGCCCAGAATCTTGCGCGCGAGCATGAGGCCATGCACCATATTCGTGCCCTGCACATGGTCAAACTCGCTCAGCTCGATCAAATCATTCGCCTGATATTCCTGCGCGAAGCTGGAAAATCCCACGATATGCAGCTCATCACGTGGGAACTGCGAGCGAATCAGGCTTTCGAGCGCGATAGCAACCTTCTTCGCCGGATGCCACAGCTCGTTTTGCAGCATGCTCCAGCTCATGTCGAGCATGAGCACGGTGGACGTCCGCGTGGTCTGCCGCGCTCGATACACCTCGAAGTCCACCGGCTTGAGCTGGACCGGCGTGCCTGGCCCCTCGCGCTCCAACGCGTTCATGACGGTCTGTCCCAGATGCAGGTGGAACGGATCGCCAAATGCATAGGGCTTCGTGTCGTCGTCGCGCTCGCCACCGCTGCCGCGCTCTTGCAGGCGGTGCTGGCCAAAGGCGTCACGCCGCAGGTTCGCGAAGAGGTCGTCGAGTGCCTTCTGGCCGATGCGGCGCGCCCCACGTGACGTGAGCTCATAGCGATCGCCCTGGCGCTTCACCAGGCCCTGCTCTTCCAGCTCACGCATCAGCCGCTGCAGCTGCTCCAGCGCCTGGGCCTCCTCACCACCCACCAGGTCGCGCAGCTGGTCGGGGTCGAGCCCTTCGATATTCCCGGTGCGCCGGGCTGCCGCCATCTGATCTTCGAGGCGCTCCATCTCCTGCAGTGTCTCCATCAGCGCGCGCGCCTCGGCCAGAGAGAGCGGCTCGTCGCCGGTGAGCCGAAACCGCGACCGCTCGGTGGGATACATGGCCTCCATATTCATGGCCAACTCAGAGATCTCTTCACCGATGCCGCTCTCGCCAATCAGGCCATCCATCATGTCGAAGAGCTGCGCGCGCTGCTCCTTGCTCATGCTATCCAGCACCGCCTGCATCGCGGCCTGACGGCGGGCCATCTGCTGCATGAGGTCATCGAGCGAGTTCACCCCAGGGCCGACCATGTCGCCGTATTGCTCCATAAAGCTGTCGAAGTCGACATCTTTGCCCTCCGCCTGATCATGCAGCATCTGATTCAGGTCGTGAATCATGTCGCGCATGCGAGCCAGGTCCTCGGGGGTCATGCTCGAGATCGCCTGCTGCAGACCCTGGAAGTAGGTATCCATCATCTGCTTCTGCAGCGAGGCCAAGAGCTCCTGGAACGCCTCGCGCGCCTGCTCGTCGAGAAATTCGTACTCCTGCAGGGCGCGCAGCTGGCCAGAGGTATCCTGCGGCAACTGGTCCAGGAAGTCGCGCTTCTTGGTCGCGAGGTTTTCCAGCATACGGCGAAGCATCTCGGGATCCAGATCGGGCGCGCCCTGCTGGCCGCTTCCCTGCTGGCCGCTTCCCTGCTGCCCACCGCTCTGCTGCCCACCGCTCTGCTGTTCGCTTCCCTGCTGGCCTGCTTGTGGCTGGCCCTGTGAGTCCTCGTGCTCTCCCCCTTGCTCACCGGCACTGGGTTCGCCAGCCTGAGGACTCTGCTGGCCGGCGGAATCGAGCTTCCGCTGGATGCCCTCGCGCTCCATCCGCACGATGTCTTCGAGCTGTTCTTTGAGCTTGTCGAACATGTCGGAGAGGTTATAGCGCTGCATCTGCTGCTGCCGGCGCTCTCTGGTGCGCTCCATCAGGTCGCGCAGGCCCATGCGGTGCATGCTGTCGCGACCCTGGAAGCCGTCTCGCATCAACTGCTGAAGCGCCTTCTTGAGGTCGCCATGCTTCATGTAATCGTCGGCCAGCGCGTCGAGCAGGTCTTCCGCCTCGACGTCATCCAATTCCTGCGAGCCATCCCACCGGGAATAGCGTGCGGCCCTGCGGGCTCTGAATCTATCAAGCACGAGCGGCCTCCTTATGCAGAGGTGTGCGAGAGTCGTAGGATGTCGTGGTCGCCAGGCTAGCGCGGCGAATAGCGGGCTTTCCCCTCGAGATCGTCCTTGTTGAGCCGCTTGTTCAGGTGCAGCCCTTCCAGAATGAACTCGACCGCTGCCGCGACCATTTGCGGGCTGCCCGTGCCATGCAGCTTGTTGACTGCCGGCTTGAGACCGCCGACCCGCGAGAGCTGGTTCACATACTCCATCGCGGGCGACATCTCAGAGACATTCACACTCAGCCCTTTGTCAAAGCCGGCCAGCAGCTGATCGAAGTCGCTCACGTCGAAATAGCTGCGGAAGACAGCGTTCACTGCCTGCCGTGTCAGCTTCTCAACGATCTTCTCCTCTTTCACCTCGCCAACCGTGTCGAGCTCGATCTTGCCCGCCGTCGAGGCGACGACTGCCGTGAGGTCGCTCACGCGTGGCACGGCGACGCGCTCTTTCAGGCGGATGGCGCGCCGGACGGCATTGCTCATCACATTCTCATAGTTCGTGATCGAGACGCGCACACTTACGCCGGACCGCTGGCTCACGTCGCTGCTGCGCCGCGCAGTATGCGTCAGCTCGGCAATCACTCGCTTCATGAACTCAGGGTAGACCACCTCGATGCCTTCGATATCGAATGGGCGCGCCTCCGCTTCCATGATGGCGATCTCTTCCTCGACGGTGCGCGGATAGTGCGTGCGCACCTCCGAGCCAAGGCGATCCTTGAGCGGGGTGATGATGCGCCCGCGATTGGTGTAGTCCTCAGGGTTCGCGGTCGCCACAACGAAGACATCCAGCGGCAAGCGAATCTTGTAGCCGCGAATTTGCACATCGCGCTCTTCCATCACGTTCAGCAAGCCCACCTGGATGCGCTCCGCAAGGTCGGGCAGCTCGTTGATGGCGAAGACGCCGCGATGCGTGCGCGGCACGAGCCCATAGTGAATGGTCAGCTCATCCGAGAGATAGCGACCCTCCGCCACTTTGATAGGGTCTACCTCACCGATGAGGTCGGCAATCGTGATGTCAGGCGTGGCCAGCTTCTCGCCATAGCGCTGGTCGGGGGTCAGCCACACGATAGCCGTGTCGTCACCATCCGTGGCGATACGCTCGCGGCACGCCTTGCAGACCGGCGCGAAGGGATCATCGTTG
>DASWAC010000357.1:0-9202 GCA_036391335.1 Ktedonobacterales bacterium | reverse complement strand
AAGAAACGATACGTAGCGAAGCGAGATTGGTATGACCACCGACGGGAAAAATTGTTAGTTCTAACACTATTGCTTCATCACTTCCTATGCCATAGTTGCAGTCAGGCTGCTCTGTCTGTCGGACCCGGCGACTAGCCATCATTGGAGGTCATCATGCGCGCCCAGTCAGCACTTCATCGCTTGACTTTCACTCGGCTGCTAACACTTTTCTTGCTGGTCCTCATGGGGCCCGCACTCGCCTGCGCTATCGGATCTGGAAGCACGAAAGCCCGGCAATCTCGCAAATATGCCGTCCTCCTATGTAAGGCGTCCGACATCCCCACCTTACCGCATGATCAGGCCTATTATCAGAAGCTCTTTACGGACAAGACGCCCGGGCTGAAGAATGTCTACAACTATTTCCTCGATGAGTCCTACGGTGCCATAGACATCAATGGCACTGTTGTGAAAGGCTGGCTCACCACCCTCGAAGGCTTCGCTCAGCTTTCAACGCTCAAGCGCCACGACCTCGCGCAGCGGTGCGCTGACGCGTTCAAATACTCGGTCCATTTCCCCGATTTTGCGAGTGGTGGCATCATCACGATCTGGAATCTCGAGGGGGCTGACGGTGGGGCCAGTACGGTCGGGCTGGGAGCAAAATCCGATTCTATCGTGGAGGATGGCCTCTCGTATCCCCTGGTGAATGCGGGCGCGGGCGCAAAGCTTGGTGAGAATGCGGTCAGCTTCTTCACCCATGAGATGCTGCATACCATGGGGCTCGACCACGCTCGCGGCCCTTATCCCGGCCAGTCACCGAGCAGTCTGGCAAGTACCTATATCGACGCCGGGAACACGCACACCTTTGGAGCGAATGCGTTTGACGAGTACGGCGACTGCTGGACCATCATGGGCTGCGGGGTCATGACGTCTGACTATTGGGGACCATTGGGTGAGTATGGCCCTGATCTCGGCGCCTATCAACGCGACTACCTCGGATGGATGCCGAGTGGCCGGGTGCTGCTCTGGGATAATAGCCGCACCACCAAGGTGACCCTCGCACCGGCTAATCGATCGGATGTTGCAGGAACCCTGCTCGTCAAGATTCCCATTGACCCCTCGTTGCGGCCAGGTCCCTGCTGCAGCATGTATACCGTTGAGTACATCGAGAAGGCGGGATGGAGTGCAGGCATCGGCATGGATCACGCGGTGTTGATCCATGAGATCCGCCCAGACGACCCTGCCCATACCTATCTCGTCAGCCGCACGCTCTTTGGTGCGTGGCTGCCCGGACAGGTCTTTCTCGACAGCGCCAGTCATGTACGCATCAGCATTGACAGCTACGGCCCGACTGCGGGAATCACGCTGAGCGCAACCGGGCCGAGCGATGATGGGCACTTGCTCTGCACGCCTGAGGTGGTCTTCCCCGCTCAGTATGTAATCAAGCCCGATGTACCTCCCGTGATCACCGTGCAGGCGCCGCTCCCCAATGCGCATGTGATTGCCGGAACCCCCCTCACACTCCAGGCGACCGCGCTGGATCCCACCCATGTGACCCATCCACCCGTGGCAGATGCCGTCCCCGAGAGCCAAATGAGCTGGAGTGCCAATGGGATCTCACTGGGTACCGGCAGCTCGCTGGTGCACACCTTTGCCTCGCCTGGAGATTACACCGTGCAAGTCACTGCCCTCACCAGCTTCTGCGGCCTGGCGCAGCAGTCAGTCATCTTGCATGTGGACCCGCCCTCACTCACGCCAACGGTCTCCATTCTCCAGCCCGTAGAGGGACAGGAGTACCTGGTCGGTGCTCCCTCGTTCTCGACGACGATTACCTTCGTCGGCACTGGCTCGAGCACCGTCACCACCTTCGATTGGTCAGATTCGACGATCGGCTGGTTCGGTGAGGGCGACCATGTGACGGAGAATATCCCCCTCAGCAGCACAAGTAGGAATTGTGTCGTGGAGCCACATAAGATCACCCTGCGCGGTAAGACCGCAACCGGTGAGGTTGCCGAAGCCTCCATTACCATCACGCTCAAGACCAACTGCATTCGCTGAGCGCCCCAGGGAGACTCCTGACTCCGTCTGCCATAGCAGTTCTTGAGGAGCCTCCCATCCGCTCGGGTGTCAAGAGGGTTGATGCCCACCCACCGTGCGGCGCCAAACCTGCTTGCCCACCGGATGTCGATTTGTGCCCCTTCCTGTTTGTCGAAAGAGTATAAAGATGGCACACCTGATTGGTGCGAGTGTGCCATCACCGTGTCTGTACCAGTCAAGCGCGAAGGGATGCACAACATGAAGTATGTCCTGTTGTTCTGTGGCACGAGTGAGCAACAACAAGCCTGGGAGGAAATGACTGACGAAGCACGCGTTGCCCAATACGCTCAGGTGGGCCGCTGGTTCGCGGAGCATGCCGCCAACATCGGTCCGGCCAACCAGCTCCAGCCCCCTCAGACGGCGACCACGGTACGCTTTCAGGAAACTGGTGAGCCTCTCGTGCACGATGGTCCCTTTATCGAGGGCAATGAGGTGATTGGTGGCTACGTTGAGATCACGGTGACCGATCTCGACGAGGCCTTGCGCCTGGCGAAAACGTGGCCGGCACGGGGCGCTGTCGAAATCCGTCCGGTGATGCAAGTGGATCAGTAGGGATGGACGAGGTCCATGCGGCGCTCACCGCGGTCTTCCGCGAGGAGGCAGGCAGGCTGACCGCGGCTCTGGTGCGCATCCTGGACGATTTCGCGGTGGCAGAGGATATTGTCCAGGATACATTGCTGGTGGCGCTGGAGCACTGGCCGCGTGAGGGGATCCCTGAGCGGCCGGGCGCGTGGCTCCTGACCGTGGCCCGGCGTCGGGCGCTCAACCAGCTGAGCCGAGATGCCCGCTATCGCGCCAAGCTCGCCCAGCTAGAGCAACCAGTACCTCGTGAGCCAGATGATCGGGTACGCTTGATGTTCACGTGCTGCCATCCCGCGCTCTCACGCCCGGCTCAGATTGCACTGACCTTGCGAGCCGTCTGCGGCTTTACCACCGCTGAAATCGCGCACGCCTTCCTCGCGAAGGAAGCCACACTCGCTCAGCGCATTGTCCGCGCACAGCGCAAGATCGTGGCTGCCCACATTCCCTATCGCATGCCCAGCGATCACGAGATGAATGAGCGGCTCAGGGAAGTCCTGGCGGTGCTCTATCTGATGTTTACTGAGGGCTACCTGACCAGTGCTGGCGCCGTGGCGACCCGGCGTGACCTCGCCGAAGACGCTGCCTGGCTCACCGCCCTGGTCGCGGAGCAGCTTGCCAGCGAGCCAGAGCCCCTGGGGCTGCTTGCGCTGATGCGCCTGCAGCTGGCCCGTTCCCGAGCGCGCACGACTGAGGCTGGGGAGCTGATCTTGCTCCAAGACCAGGACCGCACACTCTGGGACCGCGCGATGATCCGAGAGGGGATTGCCCTGATCGAGCGGGCGGCAGCGCTTGGGCGCCCCGGGCCGTATCAGGTAGAGGCTGCCATCGTCGCGTGCCATGCGGAGGCGGCGTCCTGGACGACGACCGATTGGCGACAGATCCTGCTGCTCTATGATTTGCTGCTGCTCATGATGCCAACACCGGTGGTGCAGCTCAACCGGGCGGTGGCACTATGGCAGGTCGCGGGGCCGGAGGCCGCCTTGGCGGAGATCACGCCACTGGCACGGGATTTGGACCACTACCATCTCTTTCATGCCATCCGGGGACGGCTGTTGCGGGAGCTGAGCGAGCGGGAGCAGGCGCGGGCGGCCACGTTGCGTGCACTCGAGCTCACGCAGAATCGCGCTGAGCAGTCCCTGCTCACACGCCGGTTGGTTGAGTGGTAGAGGGGAATGACTCGGCGCACGGGTATCAACGGGAAAGCGCGCGGGCTCCGCTGGCAGCCTCAGCCGGAAGCGTGCTCCCGGCCACCTGTGCCACCTCCAGCAAAAGAGCGTCCAGGTCGTTGGCGAGGTTGAACACGGGAATGTCGTACCCGTGCAGGAGATCCCGCACCTGGCGAGGCAGGGTGTGGCCTTCCGCCATCACCGCCAGATACACATGTCGAGCGAGCAGAGCATCTTGGGTCAGGACAGAGAGGAGGGGCGCGATATCACCCTCCGGCTTGATGGGACTGAAGAGGACCACGCCGGGAGACGGCCACTCCCACAGGATGGCGGTGGCAGACACGGAGGACTGGATGAGCGCGACGGTGTAGCCATGCTCTTCCAAGAGGCTACACAGCCTGGTGCGCAACTCATGACGCGGCGAAACCACGAAGATCGTTTGGGAGGACATGGCGCACCTCTCGACTGCACCTGCGGCCAAGGAGCTAGCCTGGGGCACATCAGTGTGACAGCGAAGCCAGGCCAGTCACTCACAGGAGCTTGGCGGCAATGCTACTGCCCTGGCGTCATGCCTGGCTCACAAAGTCGCGCCGCAGTGTCACGGGGTCCTCACAAAGACGGTGGCGACCACACGGCTGGCCCCGGCATATGACAGCCAGCAGGCTCTTTGTCAGACCAGCGCCGGCTAGCTCGGCGTCTGGCCTGTGGGTCGCGGCGCTTGCTTTGGCCTCCGGCGCGCATCCCATCGTCAGAGCTTGTCGGATGTCACCTCGCGTGTACCGCCCGTCCAGTCTCGTTGCCCACGTCTAGCAAGAGACCGCGCTACCCGTGTACCATCTGAGACGCAGCGAAAAGACACACCAAGCGTGGAGGATCACTCGTGACTCGCAAGATCCGCATTGGGATTCAATTGCAGCCGCAGCACACGACGACTGACTCCTTTCTCAGCGCCACGCGGCGCGCCGACGAGATCGGGCTAGACACGCTCTTTAACTGGGACCATTTCTTTCCGCTCTACGGCGATCCTGAGGGATCACACTTCGAGGCGTGGACCCTCCTCACGGCGATGGCCATGGTGACGACCCGGGCGGAGATCGGGTGCCTGGTCACCTGCAACAGTTACCGCAATGCCGCGCTGCTCTCGAATATGGCCAAGACCCTCGACCACATCAGCGGGGGTCGCCTGATCTTGGGGATTGGCTCGGGCTGGAATCGGCGTGACTATCGCGAGTATGGGTACGACTTTGGCACCGCGGGCTCACGGCTGGATGCGCTGGAGCAGAGCCTGGGCGTGATCAAGCAGCACTGGGCGGTTGATGTGCCGCGCCCGGTGCGCGACCCGATTCCGCTCCTGATTGGTGGGGGTGGCGAGCAGAAGACGCTGCGCCTGGTCGCGCAACATGCCCATATCTGGCATAGCTTTGGTGATGTGGCGACCTATACGCACAAAGCCGAGGTGCTCAAACGCTGGTGCGAGGAAGTCGGACGCAATCCAGACGAGATCGAGCATGCCATCGAAGTGGACGGCGATGCCCCCGAGCGCCTGCTCGACGCCTATGTCAGCGCGGGCGCCACCCATCTGACCCTGGCGGGCGAAGATTCGCCGTGGGATTTCAAGGCCATGGAACGGCTGGTGCGCTGGCGTGACCAGCGGAATGCGTAGGCAGCGAGTGTGGCCTGGCACTCGGTAGGCGACCATGTCGTCGTCGGGCCTACCGGCGTTCGGGTGCGGCGCCCGCGGCGGATGGCGGCCAGCGAGGATTTCCGCTCCATGCCGAGCGCCGAGGTGAAGACCTTCGCGGTGGACGTCAATCCCGCTGTGGTGACGAAGCTAGCGGACTGTGGCGCCAGCCAGGCCATTGGCCTCGTCAGCGATGCGGAGCTCTTCCTGTGCACGCTGGCGGATGCGCTCACCCACCAGGACGCCTGAGACGGCACGCTCACGCGTCGAGAGTCACGCCGAGATGCAGCGCCAGCACCCGCACCACCAGCTCATGGTCCTCGCGCTGGGGCAGGCCCGAGACGGTGACCGTGCCAACTGCACCAACGCCCCGCACGCGAATGGGGAACGCGCCACCGTGTGTGGCATAGCGCGTCTCGTCGAGCAAGGCGCTCTCGCGCACGCTGCCGCCCTGGCTGGCGAAGTGCCGCCCCATGTAATACGAGCTATGCCCGAAGCGATTCACCACGCGATTCTTCCGCTTGATCCACGCGTCATTGTCGGCGGTGGTACCAGGCAGGGCGCAGTGGAAGAGCTGCTGGCCATTGCGCCGGATGTCGATCGTGATCGGCAGATGCTCGGCGCGAGCCACTTCGAGCAGCCGCAGGCCGAGGCTGATCGCGTCCTCATTGTCGAACGTGCTCAACTGGAGCAGTTCTTCCTGCCGCAACAGCGCGGCAAGCTCATTCTCATCCGTTGCCACTGGAGGACCTCTCAATCCTGTTTGCTGCCACTCGCGCGCCCGACGGCCGGCGCCAGCCATGCGATGACCGCCCCTGTGACGAGCAAGCCCACCAGCGCTACCCGCAGGCTGAGCGCATTCGCCAGCAGGCCAATCACCGGCGGACCCGCCAGGAAGCCGAGATAGCCGCAGGTTGCCACCATCGCCAGCGTCGTCGCGGCGGATGCGCCCCCAATGCGGCCCGCCGCGCTCAAGGTGATGGGGAAGACGACGGCGCAGCCCAGACCCACCAGCGCGAAGCCCGCGATCGTGGCCGGTGCCCACAGGGCACTGAGCGCCAGCGCCATGCCCAGCACACCCAGGCCACCGCTCACCCGCACCAGCGCCCGTGGACCATAGCGCGCGGTCAGCGCATCCCCGGAGAAGCGCATGGTCGCCATCGCGACGGAGAACGCGCCATATCCCACGGCGGCGAGACCCGCGCCAGAGCGGACCGTGTCACGCAGGTAGATGGCGCTCCAGTCAGACATCGCGCCTTCCGTCAACACGACACAGAAGGCCACCACGCCCAGCGCCAGCACCGCCCGACTCGGCCGGGCAAGCGCCAGCCCGGATCCTGCCGCGTCGGCATGCGCCGGGAGCATCGCCGTGCCAGAGGCAAACACCAGCGCCCCCGCGATGAGGGCCGCGCCCACGAAGTGCGCCAACGGCGCGACGTGCCTCCCGGCCATCAGCGCGCCCACGAAGGCGCCAGCCGCGCCGCCGACGCTAAACATCGCATGGAAGGCGCTCAGGATGGGCCGCCCATAGCGCTTCTCGACGGTGACTCCCTGAGCGTTCATCGCCACATCCAGCGCCCCGTTCGCCGCGCCAAAGAGTGCCAGCGCGCCCACGAGCGCGAGAAAGCCAGAAGCCAGCGCCAGCAGTGGCAGTGTCAGGCATAGGCACACGCCTGCCACCGTGGTCACCGGCCGGCTGCCGACGCGAGCTGCCATATAGCCGGAGATATTCATCGCGATGAGCGCGCCCACCGCCATCCCCAGCAGCGCCAGGCCCAGCGCGCCGGGGTCCAGGCCGAGCCGTGAGCGAATATCGGGAATCCGTGCGGCCCAGGTGGCCAGCACCGCGCCGTTGGCGAAAAAGACCGCCGAGACGGCGCGCCGTGCCCAACGCGGCGACCCACTCAGCGGTCCGGTCACGTGTTCGCTTCCCACCTGCCGCTGCGCGCGCTGCGCAGGACCGCCTCGATCACCTTCATATTCGCCACGGCATCGCTGAGCGGGGTTGGCGTCGAGCTATCGTCGAGGATGGCGCGCGAGACGGCGTCAGCCTGCAGGGTATATTGATCCACTGCGGGGAAAGTAATCTCCTCGATCCCGTCATCGGTGGTCAGCCAGAGCTTGCAGTCGCGGTCCGGTGGCGCGTTGAATGGAATCTCGATCTCAATGCGACCCCGAGTGCCGAAGATATTGACCCGTTGATAGGGCGTGAGCTGCGTGCCCACCGTGAAGGTCGAGGTCCCCCGGCCGAAATCCAGCAGGGCGGAGGTCAGGCGGTCGGTCTGGAAGCGCGGATCGTCTTCCACAATGGCCGAGACACGTGTCGGCTCGCCCTCGAAGATGAAGCGCGCCAGTGAGATGCTATAGCAGCCCACGTCATAGATCGCGCCGCCACCGGCCTCAGCGATGTTGCGAATATTGGTCGGGTCGTCGAGGTAGTAGGAGAAGAATGAGTGCACGGTGCGCAGCTCGCCGATGGCGCCCTGCCGCGTGAGCTCTCGCGCCCGCTGCCACTGTGGGTGGAAGCGATACATGAAAGCCTCCATCACCTTGAGGTGCGGATAGCTCTGGGCGGTGTCGAGCAGGGTCTGCGCCTCTGCCGCCGTGCGGGCGATAGGCTTCTCGCAGAGCACATGCTTACCCGCCGCGAGCGCCTTTTGCGCCCAGGGCACGTGCAGATGATTGGGCAGCGGGATGTAGACCGCCTCGACCTCGGGATCAGCCAGCAGCGCCTCATAGGAGCCGAGCGCGCGCGGGATGCCCAAGCGCCGGGCTGCCGCCTCAGCGATGGCCTGCTCGCGCGACGCGATGGCGATGACCTCGGTGAGCTCACCCCGCTGCATCGCGGGAATGACCTTCCCCGTGCCGATATTGGCGGTGCTCAGCACACCCCAGCGAACTTTCCGCATTGACGGCTCCTTCAGTGAAAGGTGGCACGCTCGGTTGTGGATACCTTAAACGCGCACAACAGGTCGGCGCAACAATCCGCCAGCATTCGAGTGAGCGTGCGATGAGCGCTGCGGTCAGGGTGCATCGCGGCTCACAGCTGCCGGGGAGTAAGTAAGGACAATTGACAAACTTACTTCCCTATGATACCTTGCCTGCAACACAAGGGGGTGGATGGCATGAGTCAGCGGTCTCCGCAAGAGCCCCGCGACGCGGTTCCTGGCACAGCAGCCGGACGAGGCAACCGCGCCGCGCGTGGCGCTGACCTGCAGCTCATGCGGCAACTCAACCGACTCATGGTGCTCAATAGCGTGCGCCAGCTCGGCCCTCTCGCGCGGGTGGGCCTGGCGAAGCGCACCGGCCTGTCGGGCACGACGATCAGCAGCATCGTCGAGGAGCTCATCGGCGAGGGGTTGCTACTGGAAGGCCCACAGCTCGATGCCGCGCGCAGTGGCGGCCGCCGCCCCATCTCACTGCACTTCAACACGCGCGCGGGCTATGTGATCGGGGTTGATCTCGGCCGCACACACTTTACCGCCCTCGTCACCGACCTGGGGGCCAAGGTGCTGGCCCGTCGCTCCGGGCCGTTCCAATCTTCGCTAGGCCCGGACGTTTGCCTGCCCATTCTGGTAACCGGGCTGCGAACACTGGTTGCTGAGACAGGCATCCCCTGGAAGCGTATCAAGGGTGTGGGCGTCAGCATCCCTGGTCCGGTGGATACGCGCCAGGGGATTCTGATCCAGCCGCCGGGGAT
>DASWAC010000356.1:0-12496 GCA_036391335.1 Ktedonobacterales bacterium | reverse complement strand
GACGCTCTGTGGGGTAAGCATGACGAGGCTGTAGGCCCCCTCGATGAGGGGAAGCACCGCTTGCAGTCGCTCGACGAACGTGGCGCCAGGGGTGTGGGCGATGAGCAGCGCGATTAGCTCGGTGTCGGTCGAGCCGCTGGTCTTCACACCCATCCTGCGCAGCCGGTCGTGCAGGCTCAGAGTATTGGTGAGGTTCCCATTATGGCCCAGTGCGAAGCGACCCAGGTCGCACATCTCGACCACGGGGTGCGCGTTATTGACGCGGTTCGAGCCGGTGGTGGAATAGCGCGTGTGACCCATGGCGATGTGACCGGGCATCTGCGCGAGGATGTCTTCGGTGAAGACCTGCGCGACGAGGCCGACATGCTTGTGCCAGCGCACCGTCGTGCCATCGCTCACGGCGATGCCAGCGCTTTCTTGTCCCCGATGCTGCAGGGCATAGAGACCAAAGAAGGTGAGCTTGGCGACATCGAGGGTTGGGGCATAGACGCCAAAGACACCACATGCCTCATGTGGACGATCCGGCTCATCACGCCAGTCAGAGTCGAGCATCATCGCGCACCTCATTTGGGGGTTGCGTGCGGCAGCGACTCACGCGCCTGCCCTCTTCCCTCCATTGTATCGCACGCGCGACGACGCCACCAAGAACGAGGGGACCCCCTAACATGATCGGTACGAGGATGCGCTCAGGCGGCTTTCTCGGCTGTGATCAGCGCTCGACCCACTCCTCGGCACTCTGCCTGAAGGGAATCGTCGTGCGTCCGCACCACCACGAGCGGAAGCCATCCCCGCCGGGTGATGGCGTCTTACCGGTCGCTTTCCGTCGTGCCTGGCCAGCCCCCGCCACCTGACGTGTTGCTCACTGACCTTCCCGGCTGTGGATAGCACCGAGATGGCTGCGCACTATCCGCCGGATCGCAGGCTGCTCACGCCTCGGCCAGATCGTAGTCGAGCAGAAAGGTGTGGCTGCCATCGGGCTCGACGATGATCTGCGCCAGTCCGCTGATGCCGGTGAGCCCACCCATACCGGAGTCTGGCACGATGGCCCACTCCGCCGCCGGCACGCCACGGGTCATCGTCGCATCGTGCCGCAGGATGAAGCTGCCCACGCGACCATGCAGTGTGCCCTCGATGCGCTCCAGCGCGACATAGGCGGCGGACCCATGCTGTGTCTGCACCGAGAGCATCTCGACAGTGCCGGTCCCCACCAGATCGCCCGCGAATGTCTTGGTCAAAGTCATCCGGCTCAGCTGGGCGTCCACACGGTCGTCAATCATCTCTGAGGTCCGGCTGTCAAGTGTAAATGTGCTCTTGCTCTGCGTGGTCATGCTGTCTGTCTCCTCTTTCAGGCCATGAAAGCGTCCCGGGACACGGTACCATGTCGTAGATGGGCCTCGCCAGCATGCTGATTGGCTATGATCTCATCATCGCCACAAAGGAGGCCAGCATGAGCACCCTATCCCTCTCGATTCGGGTGGACGATGAGATCGAGCTGCGACTCAACGAGCCGCGCTTTGCGCACGAGATAAACGCACTCACAAATCGGAACATAGCGCATCTGCGTCCCTGGATGCCCTGGGCAGATCACGAGCAAACACTCGACGACACGCTGCGCTATCTCGAGGTCTCTATGCGCTCTCTCATCGAGGGCACCGGTTTGCCAACGAACCTGTGGTACCAGGGGCAGCTCGCTGGCTCCATCGGCTATCCCAGGATGAGCTGGGAGAAGCGCTTCGCTGAGATTGGCTATTGGCTGGATAAGGATCTGCAAGGCAGGGGCATCATCACGCGGGCAGCACGGGCGCTCACGACCTATGCCATCACCGAGCTTGGTCTCAACAAGGTCGAGATCCACGCAGCGGCCGGGAACACCGCAAGCCGCGCCGTCCCTGAGCGGCTGGGCTTCACGCAGGAAGGCGTCATCCGCCAGAGCGTGTGGCTCAACGGGCAGGCGCATGACCTGGTGATCTACGGCATGATCGCCGGCGAGTGGCAGCCCTAGCGTTGCCTATTTAGCACGTGACGTTGACCGGGCGCCCGCTCGCGCCTAGCATGAGTACCTGGAAAGGCGAGACGTCACGCAGCGATGGGAGGGAACAGATGAGCAAGCGGCACGGCGTCAAAGGGACGAGCCAGATCAGCCGGCAGGCCGAGCCACCCATCACGCTCACCCGCCGCGAGCTGCTGGCATCCGCCGCCATCGCCTCCGCCGCCGTGATCGCCGCGTGCGCGCCCGCCCAGACCACCACCCGGAAGACGACCGGCAGCTTCACACTGAGCCGGCCCGCCACCATCACCGGCGACGCCACCATTCCCGCTGCCATGTCCCAGGCCGCCGCGAAGCTGCAGCCACCGCATACGCTGGCCGGTGGATTGCTCGCCCCGACTGGCGGCGCGCCTGACCTCTTACTCACCTTTGGCACGCTGCCCGCGAGCTATGTGGGCGCCACGGTCGGCACGAGCCCGGCCACCCTGCTGACACACATGCGCGTGCCGATCGACACCGTGACCGCTGATGACGCCAAGAAGCTGCTCTCTGGCGCGCTGACTGACTGGAGCCAGGCCGGCGCGCCGTATAGCCTGCCTGTGCGGCTGATGAGCCTCGGCGGCCTCGCGCTGCCCGCTGGTCTCAGCCTGGCGCCCACCGCCAGTGCAGCCGGCGATCCGTTCTCGCTGAGCACTGAGATGAACGCTCAGAAGGGCAGCCTCGTCGTCCTGCCGGTGGAGCACGCGACCTGGCAGCTGCGCAACCTGGGCGTGGACGGCATCTATCCTGCGCAAGGGCGCGGCGACCTGGCGAAGGCCACGTTGCCACCCTTCACCCTCACGCTGGGGGTCTCGAAAGCCCTCTCGACCCAGGGACTCGATCCCAAAGCGCTGGTGTCCACGTTCGCGGCGCTGCTGTGGGCGGGCGGCGCCGTCGTGGATATGGTAAGTGTCGGCGACATCATGCTGGGCCGGGGCGTGAATAATCAGATGCTGGCGCATGACTATACCTTCCCCTATCAAGGCATGCGCGACGACCTCCAGGCGGCCGATGTGCGCGTCGCCAACCTGGAGTGCACCATCACCGATCTCGTCGCGCCGCCATCGGATCCCACCACCTTCACCTTCATCTCGGCGAAAAAAGCCGTCGAGGGGCTGACCTACGCGGGCTTCAACCTGATCACCGTGGCCAACAACCATTCCGCAGGCCCCGGCAAGGCTGCCATGCTCGATATGCTGGCCACCCTGCGCGCGAAGAACATCACCGTGACCGGCGCCGGGCCAAGCCTCGCCGAGGCCACCAAGCCAGCCATCGTGACGGCAAAGGGTGTGCGGTTCGCCATGCTGGGCTATCACGATGGGAAGACGGTGCCCTTCCAGGGTCAGATGGCCAAAGCGAATGACTGGGGCCTCGCGCCGGTCAATCTCGACACCCTCCCGCAGGACCTCACCGCGGCGCGCCAGCAAGCCGACGTCGTGATCCCCTATTTCCACTGGGGCATCGAATATACCAAGACGCCGATGAAGCTGCAGCAGCAGATCGCGCGGGCGGCCATAGACGCGGGCGCTGACCTCGTGCTGGGGAATCATCCCCACTGGACCCAGGGTATCGAATTCTATAAGAATAAGCTCATCATCTATTCGATGGGCAACTTCATCTTCGACCAGGACTGGTCGCGCCCCACGAAGGAATCCATCATCTTCCACCTCTACTGGCGTGGGGCCAGCCTCTCGAGTGTGCGCCTGGTGCCCACCATTGATGTCTCGCGGTGCCAGCCCACCATCATGACCCAGGCCGACGCGGTTGATGTCTTCCAGCGGATGTGGTCGGGCAGTGACATCCTTGCCAGCGGGGTCTATGGCCCAGAAGCCGGGTGACGCTTCCTCCACCCTGTTCATGGTTGTGTGACGCCCTGACGAAGACTCGCGTCATGAGTGACAATGAGCCTCCATGACCAGCGCATGAGCCTGGCACCGAGATCGAGATGCCCATGCAAACGCAATTTGATGAGAAGATATCGCCATCCAATGAGTCCCCACGCCCGCATGCTGAGTCCATCTGGATCACGCCGGCCTGGCAGCGCGGCGTCATGGCGCTCGCCGGACTGCTCGTGCTGGCGGCAGTGGTGATCAGCCTGGTTCATCCTCAGCCTGGGCGGCCCGCCAAGCCCGGCGCCACGCCCACCGCTCAGCCTGCGGCGCTCCCAGCGGCAGCGACGGTGGTGAATGGCCGAGTCGTCGTCGCCCAAGTGGGCGTGAAGGCCTGGGTAGATGTGACCCCGAACATGCGCCTCGACAAGAAGGACATGATCACGACGTGGTTCGTCAAGCCGCAGGTCGGCTGGACCTTCGTAGCCACCGGATCGAGTGCCACCAGCACCACGGTGACGGCGTGGCGCACGGTGGACGGCGGCGAGACCTGGCATCAGGCGGTGGTGGCACAGCTAGTGCATGGCGCGAGCCTGCTGGCCACCTCGTTCGTGAGCGAGATGCATGGCTGGCTGCTGGTCAGCTTCTCCGAGACGGGCAGTGACCGGCCTGGCACGCTTTTCGAGACGCGCGACGGTGGCCTCACATGGCAGCAGCTACCCGCACCCAGCGGTGGCGCGATGACGTTCACCAGCGACACCACCGGGTGGATCACCGGTGGTCGGGTCAATTTCGCCCGCAACCTGCTCTTCGTCACTCATGATGGCGGCAAGACCTGGGCCCAGGTGACGCTGGCCATGCCCGCGGGCTTCACCGCGCCAAATATCGAGATGACGACCCCGACCTTCACGAGCCCACGCGATGGCGTCTTCGCGGCGAACCTGGAAACCGAGGTTGCCCTCTACGACACGCATGATGGTGGACAGACCTGGGTGCCCGGCGCGGCATTCCCCGTGCCCGCGCAAGATCGCGCGGCGCTGCCTGCGCTGCTGGCCACCGAGAAGCAGCTCATCGTCTTCGCGGGCTCCACGGCGCAGCGCTCGACCGATGGCGGCAAGACCTGGGCGGCAATGCCACAGCCCGACAAGCGAAAGGTCTTCGCAATAGGGCAGATCGGCGATGGCTCGGTGTGGGCGCAGACCGTCCCAGCGTGGTGCTCGGCAGAGTTCTTTGGCCGCTGCGACAGTGCCGCGCTCTATGTCACCGGCGACGAGGCCACCTGGGCCTCTCCCAAGCTGACGACACCGACCCCTGAATAGCGCGCGTTACCGATTGGAACGGGCTCGACGCAGCAGCGCCTCGTTCATCGCCCCGGTGCGATAGCCCCGCAGGTCAACCGTCACGTAGGTATAGCCTGCCGCGCGCACCCCCTCAGTGACCTGTTCGCGTAGCTCGGCCTCCAGCAGGCGTGGCAGCTCGGCGGGGTCCACCTCGATGCGGGCCACATCGCCGTGATGGCGCACCCGCACCTGGCGAAAGCCCAGCCGCCGCAGCGCGCGCTCCGCCGTGCCGATGCGCGTGAGGGTCTCGATGGTGACCGGCGTGCCATAGGGAATGCGCGAAGAATAGCACGCCAGCGAGGGCTTATCCCACACGCTCAGGCCGAAGGATCGCGCTAGCGCGCGAATGTCATCCTTCGTCAGCTCAGCCTCATCCAGTGGGGCGCGCACCCCGCGCTCGCGCGCCGCCCGCTGGCCGGGTCGCCAGTCGCCGCGGTCATCGCGATTCATCCCATAGGCGATGGCGCGCAGGCCCAGCCGCGTGGCCAGCGGCTCCAGCACGTCGAAGAGCTCCACTTTGCAGAAATAGCAGCGGTCAGCGCCGTTCGCCGCGTAGCGCGGGTTATCCAGCTCGCCGGTGCTCACCACCTCGACACGCGCGCCCATCTCGGCTGCCACGGCGAGGGCCGCGCCGGTCTCTTCCTGGTCATAGGCGGGTGAAGTCGCCAGCGCGCCCACGGCGCCATCACCCAGCGTGCGCGTGGCCACCGCGAGCAGCAGGGCACTGTCAACGCCCCCGGAATAGGCCACCAGCACCGATCCCATTTCGGCCAGCAGCGCACGCAGCCGCTCATAGCGCGCGGCAAGCTCGGGCGAGAGGTTGGCCGTGCCTGGAAGGCTCATCAGTGAAATATCCCCTGGGTTAGCTCGTGCCATAGGCTTCCCCCTGAGCGTAGCATCAGGAGAGCAGCGCCGTTAAGGGCCAGCCCCACGAGCAGCGCCAACGTCGCTCGCAAAGCGACGCCAAGTGTGGCCCGCATCACCTGCTGGCGCGCGTTCGCCGGACCGGCATGCAGTGCGCCATGCGCCGCGATGACCGCTTCGGGAAAGGCAATGAAGATGAGCAGCGCAGGATGCGGGCCATGTGGTCGTGCCGCAACGTAGCCCACGAGGGCGAAGGTGATCACATAGAGCGCGCCGATGCTCCAGCGGGCGAGCCAGACGGGGCTCTGCGGCTTGCGTGCGGCCAGGTCACGCAGCCGGCGCGCGCGGAGGGTCGCCAGGGCGAGGCAGCCCAGCGCCACACTCACCAGCGCGGCCTCCTCGCCGAGCGCCCGATGCTGCCCCAGCGCCGCGACGATGGCCAGGACCGGTCCCATGCCCAGCAGCACGGCCACGTCGCCCAGCACGCTCTCACGGATGCCACGCTCGGTGGCGACATAGCCCACCGCAATGATCGCCAGCCCGACCCCTAGGGAGAGCCCGATGCGCGAGCTCAGCATGGCCAGCGGGATGCCCGCGCCGGCGCCGCACAGCAGCAGCAGGATGCCCAGCGGAAAAGCCTGCGCCCGCGAGAAGCGGCGCGGCAGCCAGCCCTTGCGTGCCAGATCCAGCGCATTCGCCCCGGCCAGCCCCAGCATCGGCGCGGCGATGGCGCTCACCGCGGGCAGTGGGGCGATGGGGACACTGCCGTGCCAGATGAGCAGTAGGGTTGCCAGCCCTGGCGTCCCCGCGAAGAGCAGCGTGCCGGGACGCGTGAGGCTGGCCAGCCCAAGCAAAAACTCAGCGCCTGCGCCGCGCGCCTGCACCGATGGATGCGCCACCTCACCGAGTGAGACATCGGTCGCGAGGGAGATCACCTCGTCGCGGCGTAGCTCCTCCATCGTGCGATGATCCTTTCCTTAGGTGAGCCGCCTGAGATGCCACAGAAGACCTCAGCCCGCGGCCCGGCCAGAGCGAGCACAGCGGGCGCCACACGAAGCGGCGGCTGGGCTTTGGCGTGTCCGCGTGGTGGGGCCAACAGGAGCGAGCGCACGTCCGACGCGGCTAGCCGTGCAGCTTCTTCAGCAGGTCACTGATGCGGCCGTCCAGGCTTTCCACCAGCGCCGACAGCCGCGCCTCGTTCGCGCCGAAGGTGAGATCACCGCGTGTCTTCTCGACGATGCCGCGCACGCTATCGGTGGTGCGGCGCAGGTTCCCGGTGATGGCATCGGGGAAATCGAGGCTGATGAGCGCGCTGTAGATATCATCCATCGTGTCGAGGATGCGATCGCAGCCTTCGAGGTGTCCCTGGCGCATGCGGTCCAGCACGTGGCGGCGCAGCTCGCCGCACGCCTCGCCCAGGCCATTGAGATAGGGCGCCCACTCGACACCCAGCGTGCCGGGCATGGGCACCGTTTGGCCACGAATCAGCGCGACCGTGATGGCGGCCTCGGCATACTCTTTCTGCGCGTCGGCGACGAATCCAGCGTAATAGATGTCCAGATGCCCGCGCAGGTCCGCCGCCATCTCGCTCAGCAGCCGGCCAGACTCGCCCAGCAATTTTTCCGCCTGCGGGAAATCGGCCCGGTGCGCCGCGCGGATGGCGTTGGCCGCGTTACGTATGGCCTGTCTGGACTTAGGCAGCGCTCGCTCGCGCGCCTGGTGCTTCAAAGTGAGGTGCTGCTGCGCCTCAGCGCTCATTGGTGCGAAGTCCATACCTGCCGGTGTTCCTTTCCGCGCGCCCGTGAAAGCCAGCGCTGTGAATCAAAGCGCGTCGCGCCCAGCGTGGCCCCTGCCGCGATTTCATTGAGTTTATCATATCAATTCAGCAATAACTACGCATGGTCGCACGATGGGTTGGGACGTTGGCATAGCGCTTTGGTCCCTCCGCGCGCTCTCTGCTATACTGAGGCACTGACTGGGCGCGCGCTCACGCGGGAGCCCAGGCGACCAGCAGGTGTGAAGGATACTTCGTTGTCAATGAACGCTGCCCTCATCAACGACCGGCGCATGTGGAACACGTTTGTCGCCGCCGCGCCCAATGGGCATCTCTGCCAGACATGGGAATGGGCCGAGAATTCCGGCGAGAGCACCGGCGCGGGCTCACTGCGCGTGGGCGTGCTCGATGACGCCGGGGGGCTGGTGGCAGCGATGCTGCTCGTGCGGAGTGTCGCCAGCGGCATGCGCGCGCCCTTCTATTATGCGCCGCGTGGTCCCATCTGCGCTTCACCTGAGTCGCCCGCCTTGCCCGTCCTGCTCGACTTCGCGAAGCGCGAGGCCCGCAAGCGTGGCGGCTTCTTCATTCGCATCGAGCCAAATGTGCCTGACGGCGACACCGCATGGCTGGCGCGGCTCAAGCGGCTCGGCTTCATCCCAACGGATCACGTGATCTATCTGCGCAGCGCCTGGGTGACAGACCTGCGCCCCGACGAAGACCGGCTGCTCTCTGGCATGATGACCACCTGGCGGCAGAACATCCGCGCCGGCGGCCGCAAGGGGCTGACGGTGCGCCCTGGCGCGGGCGAGGCGGACCTCGACGCGTTCTATCGCCTGCTGGTCGAGACGGGTGCGCGCGACCAGTTCCACGTCTATCCCAAGGACCTCTATCGCGATATGCTGCGCAACTATTCCAGCGACGCGGCCACGCGTGACGCCACAGCCCAGATGTCGCTCCTGCTCGCCGAGGTCGAGGGGCAAGCGGTCGCCGCCGCCACCATCGCCACCTTTGGTCGTGGCTCGTGGAATCTGCACAGCGGCTCATCGGGCATCCCGGAGCACCGGAAGCTGCGGCCAAACTATCTGCTGCAGTGGGAGTGCATGCGGCTGGCGAAGGCGCAAGGCGCGGACTACTACGACTGGCGCACCATCCCGGACATCCTGGAGCCAGGACAAGAGCTCTATGGCGTCTATGAGTTCAAGCGGGGCTTTGGTGGCGAGGTGCGCCGTGTCATCCCCACCCACGACCTCCCGCTGAACCCGCTGCTCTATTGGCCCTATGTGAAGATGGTAAGCCTGCGCCGCGCTCAGCAACGACGCGCCCGCGCCACCTTTGAGCGGAAGCGCCTGGCCGCCACGAAGCCAGCCACACCGGCGGGGACACCACCCGCCACACCGCAGCAGCACTAGTCATCCACTCTATAAAGGCAGGCGCCCCCATGACGCTCATCGCAGCCGCCCCGCATATCAAGACCATCGCCGATCGCGACCGCTGGAATCGCTTCGTCGAGTCGCAAGAGACGGGTAACATTACGCAGACCTACGAGTGGGGCGAGCTGGGCCATGCCAGTGGTGGCCGCGTGCTGCGCCTGGGCGCCAGCGTGAATGGCGAGCTGCGGGCGGCCTTGCTGGCCGTCGTGGAGCGCGCTCCCCTGCTGCGGCGATCCTACCTCTATGTGCCGCGCGGCCCCGTGTGCGACGACCCGAATTCGCCGGCGCTCGCAGCCCTGCTGGCCCACACCGCGAAAGAGGCACGGAAGCTCGGCGCCTTCATGGTGAAGGTCGAGCCCAACGTGCGCGACGGCGACACGGCCTGGCTGGCGATGCTGGCGAAGGCGGGCTATCAGCGCAGCCCATTCGCGACGCACCCCCGCCGCTCGTGGGTGCTGGATGTCACCCCAAGCGAAGAGGCCCTGCTGGCAGCCATGAAGGAGAAGTGGCGCTATAACATCCGGCTAGCCGGCAAGAAGGGCGTCACGGTCCGGCACAGCCTCGACGACGGCGATATCGCGACCTTCTATCGCATCTATGAGGAGACCGCCAAGCGCGACGGCATCTGGATCCATCCCCAGGAGCACTATGCCAGCTTCTTGAAGCTCTATGGCAGCCGTGACGCCGCCCGCCTCTTCATCGCCGAGCATGAGGGCGTGCCCATCGCCTGCCTGATCGCGGCGAGATGCGGCACGGTCACCACCTATATGTTCGGCGCGTCCTCGAACCAGCAGCGCAATCGCATGCCAAACCACCTGCTGCAATGGACGGCGATTCGCTGGGCGAAGGAGAACGGGAGCGCGGTCTACGACTTCCGCGCCATCGCCGAGGTGCTGGAACCCGATGAGGACATGTATAGCCTCTACACCTATAAATCCGGCTTCGGCGGGGAATCCTATCTCGCGCTGGAAACGCACGATCTGCCGCTCAATGGCCCCGTCTATTGGGCGTATCGGCAGACACTCGCCGTGAAGCGCAAGCGTGACCGCGACCGCCATCTGGCCGAGGTGCGCGCCCGCGCCGCCGCCAGTGCGAAGGCAGACACAGCCAGGGCTGCCGAGAAGAAAGCCACGACCGAAGAGCCAGCCTGATCGCCTGAGCTGAGCCGCTATCCCTCGCGGCGGGCGCCCAGCGGCTCTTCGATGCCGGCGGTGCCCTGTGGCGCCACCTCGATGCTCACCGCGCCTGTCGCCCCGGCGCGCGCCAGCCACCGTCGCCAGCCCGCGACCGCCATGACCGCCGCGAAGAGCGCCGCCGTCGCCAGGGGATACCACATGCTCTGGAAGCCCCCCACCACCAGCGCCAGGATGGTCAGCGACGAGACCACCAGCGCGAGCCAGAAGCGCCGGACATCCAGCAGCCGCCACCCCGCCAGGATGATGAGCACATAGGTCATCAGGAAGTTTCCGCTGGATAGCTGGATGTACGTTTCGAGCGGGAGCCGGAAGATGATGAGGAGTCCCAGCGCCACGCCCCAGGTCGCGCCGAGCGCCAGGGTGGCCCGCCGGGGCGAGCCGCTGGCCGCGTCTATGCGCGTGAGGCCACGCGGGAACATCCCCTCGCGCGCCATGGCAAAGATGAGCCGCGCGCCACTGCGGGTCCACGTGAGCATCAGCAGGAAGAGGACCGTCAGCGCGATGACCGCCGCGACCCCGTTGGCCGCCGTGCCCAGCGAGAGCCGCGCCAGATCGGCGAGCGAGGCGTCGCTAGTGGCGATCACCGACCGGCTCAGGCCGCCGACGACCGTGACGCCCAGCAGCACGAAGAGAGCACCCACCGCCGCGACGGCCAGCCCGAGGGACCGCACCAGGGTGCGCGGGTCGGCGAACTCCTCCCCGGAGAAGGCAGCGTTCTCCCAGCCGACGAAGGCGAAGAAGCAGATCAGCCCTGTCGAGGCGATGCCCAGCGTGTCATAGCCAGTGGTGTCGGTGAGCCGTGCCACCGTGACATGCGGCGCCGCCAGCGCCAGCGCGGCCACGATGGCGATGAGGCAGGTAAAGAAAGCCCAGCGCTGCAGTCGCATGATGCGCGAGACGTCGAAGCAGCTCGCCAGCACGAGCACGCCCAGCACGACCGCCGCGACGGCATAGTGCGCCTGCGCGGGAATCGGCACGAGCTTGCCGAGATATTCGCTGAAGACGAGCGCGGTCGGAGGCCCGCCCACGGCCATCGCCGCGAGATAGAGGATGCCAGTGAGCCAGCCAATTCGCTTCCCCAGGCCATGCTCGATGAAGGTGATGGCGCCGCCGGCCGAGGGGTAGCGCGCACCAAGCTCGGCCATCACACGGGCGAGGGGATACGAGACGACGGCCAGGGCTGCCCAGATGAGGATGGCCCACGGTCCCGCGCGCCGCGCCGCGATGGAGGGAAGCACGATCAGGCTCTGCCCCAGGACGGCAGTGGTGTAGAGGATGAATCCATCCGTCAGGGAGAGGTGCTTGCGTAAGGTTTGTCCGGCTGCCGTCGTCATGGCTTATTCCCTCCGAAAAGTGGCAAAGTGCGTGCTCGTATGTTACAAATGAGATAGGCCATCTGGCACGTGTTTTCAAAGGCAGATGGGGCATGCATGCCACAGAACGAAGGCAGGTTGAGCACGTGATTAACGATTCCGAGAAGTTGCTCGATGAGACTGGCTGGGCCCTGCTCGGCGCGCTGCAGGAGGACGCGCGCAGCTCATACGCTGAGCTGGGCAGACGCGTGGGACTGACGCCGCCGGCCGTGGCCGATCGCATGCGGCGCCTCGAGGCAGCGGGCATCATCACGGGCTACCACGCGGTGATAGATCCCGCGAAGGTGGGCCTGGGGCTGACGACCATCATTCGCTTCCAGGCGACGAACGATCCGCACCAGCAGATCCGCCGCGTGGTCGAGGCCTGCCCGGAGGTCACCGAGTATCACCGCGTGACCGGCGACGACTGCATGACGCTGACCGCCGTGGTCGCGTCGGTGGCCCACCTGGATGACCTCATCGCCCGGCTCGCGCCCTATGGCAGCTCACACACATCCATCGTGCTCTCGACCCCGCTGCGCAACCGTCCCATCGGTCCCGCCGCCCTGCCACGCGAGCACGAGAACGACGAGACGCTGGTGACGCTCCTGAAATGACGCGGCGAGCAGCAAAGGAGCGCAACCTCGCGGTCGTCTCGAATAACGCAGTGGGCTTGACCGACCAG
>DASWAC010000355.1:0-1955 GCA_036391335.1 Ktedonobacterales bacterium | reverse complement strand
TGATGCAGCAGGCATGGCTCGCATCGCCCCGTGATCGAGAGCGCGATGCCGGTCAGCTCTTTATATTTCGCGGGGATTGCGCCCTCACCCCAGGTCAGAGCATATTGCTGGTCAAACGTCTCCATGAAGAGCGGATCATGCTGATTGAGTGGATCGGGCGGAGTCTGGGCTGGCTCGCTCACGGAATGCTCCTCGCGCGTTAAGTGCGCTGGCTATATTCGGCTGGCGCGAAAAAGACCAACACCACCAAGTGCTCGGTGATGTCGTGGAAGCGGTGAGGCAGGCTCGCCGGGACGTAGACGAGTGAGCCCGCCGTGACGGGGACCTCCTCGTCGGCCACGAGCAAGACCGCCGTGCCGCTCACGATATAGTAGAGCTCATCTTCAGTGTGAGGCTCTTGCGGATCGGTGGCGCCCACCGCCAGCTCATAGACGCCCGCACTCATCGCGGGCACGCGCAAGAACTCATGATAGAGCTTGCTCGATTGGTCGCGCGCCCGTCGCGCCGCGTGCAGAGTGGTGTGCCGCATGCTGACTCATCCTCGTCTCGCTTGGAAGCGGCCCTTTGTCTGCCGCTCTCTCACTATGGTATCTTCTTATCCGGACAGTATATGTCCTCTTATTCGGCAATTCACGCGCAGGCAAAAATATGTCGTATTCGACCGGTCGTGTGCTGGCGGTGCTCGAGCTCCTGCAGTCCTATGGGCGCATGCGCGGTGAGGACCTCGCGGTGCGGCTCGAAGTGGATGTGCGCACGATTCGGCGCTACGTCACCAGCCTGCGCGACCAGGGAATGCCTGTCGAGATGGAGCGTGGCCGCCACGGGGGCTACTTCCTGCGCCCAGGATTCAAGCTGCCCCTGGCGCTCACCGAGCACGAGGCGCTGACAATGGCCTATGGCCTGATGAGCGCCCGCCGCCAACAGCCCGAGCCAGACGCGCAGGGGAGTGCGCAGGCTCTCGTGAAGCTGACCCGCGCGCTGCCGCCGGCCACACGCGCCATGATGCGCGACATCCAGCGGGCAGTTACCTTTGCCGGCATGCCTGGCGCCCCTGCCGAGCCACTCGCTCTTGAGCGGCTGAAGACGCTTGCCAGCGCGATCGCCACCTCACGCCGCATCGCGCTCACCTACTCAGCCTGGACCGGCGCCCAGACAGAGCGCGTCGTAGATCCCTTTCAAGTGGTCCATCGCAATGGCCGGTGGTATCTCGCCGGCTATTGTCACCTGCGCGAGGACATGCGGGTCTTTCGTGTCGAGCGCATGCTGAATATCGCGATCCTCCAAGACGAGTTCGAGCCCCGCGCTGTGGATGCGCCTGCCCTGGTGGAGCAAGCCATCGCGCGGGCGCCGTGGCGCTGGTCATATAATGTGCGCCTCGACATGCCGCTGGAAGCCGCTCGCGAGCGGATCTCGCCCACCATCGCAGAGCTGGCTGAGGCAGATGGCGCCGTGGAGATGCGTGGCTATTCCGATGATCTGACCTGGATTGCCACCTATCTGATCAACTTGCGCTGTCACTTCGTGGTCGTAGCACCGCCTGAGCTCTACGGCCATCTGCGTGAGCTCGCGGATCATCTACAAGCCCTGGTGGCGGAGCCAGCGCCGCGTTAACGCACTTTGGAGGCTGCGATTTGGATGCCACCGCACCGTCTGCCAGCCCGGGAAGCGCGGCGGCCGTGGACAATCACGCGCCCCGCTGCACACTTTGGTCGACGGGGGCGAAGTCCGCGTGGCGGTGGACGAGTCGCCACGCGCCGTCCTCTCGTTTCAGGATGTGGGTCACGCGGACAGTCATAGGCTGGAACCCGCCCCCATCTACCGCGGTCTCGCCGCGTTCATACCCGACGGTGTACGCAAAGTCTCCAACAGCACTCACTACTTCGTTCTCGTACCGCATGTGGCCACCGCCGAAGCGGCTGGCTACCCAGCGGAATGTCGGCTCGAGCTCGGCCCGC
>DASWAC010000354.1:0-1812 GCA_036391335.1 Ktedonobacterales bacterium | reverse complement strand
CCTCTTCATCGCCATTCATCAGGTAGATGTTGAACTGATGCACACCCAGGTCGGCCAGCTCGCGCAGACGGCGCTTGTGCTCTTCCACCGGCCCGACAATGCAAAACCTGTCGATGACCTCATCAGAGACAAAGCGGGCATTCTCGCTGCCCACCTCCGCGTGGTGGTGATAGTCATAACCGGCGCGACCAGCTACGTAGCTCGTCAGCTCCTGAGGGAGCTTGCTGGGGTCGTAGCGCGAGATCAGATCCATGACATGATTCGAGACCAGCGCGGGGAACCAGCGGACGCGCTCGCGGGCCAGCGAGAGGTCATCCGAGACCCAGACCGGGGCCGCCGCCATCACCTGGATGCTCGCTGGGTCACGGCCGGCCGCCTCAGCGCCCTCGCGCACGAAGCCCAGGCACCATGAGATGAGGTGGGGGTCCGCGAACTGGAGGATGACGCCATCAGCGATGCGGCCGGTGAGGTGCAGCGCCTTGGGCCCATAGCCCGCGATCCACGCCGGAAGGTCACCCGATGCCCAGGTGAGGCTGATCTGCTCACCCTCGTGCTCACACGGCTCACCCCTGACGAGATGCTGGATGCGCACTACGGCGTCCTCCAGGTCCGCCAGCGTGGTAGGCTTCTTCCCCAACACTCGCCGCGAGCTATCGCCACGCCCGATGCCGAGATCCATGCGACCGCCTGAGATGCGGTTGAGGGTCGCGAGGGTGCTAGCGGTCACCGTGATGTCGCGCACGGCGGGATTGGTGACGCACGTGCCCAAGCGCATGCGTGTGGTGTTGAGCGCCATCATCGTGAGCAGCGGATAGGGCTCTAGCCAGAGGACATGCGAGTCGAAGATCCAGCCATAGCTGAAGCCCGCCGACTCGGCCTGGCGTGTCAGTGCCACGATGCGCGATGGTGCCATATCTGGCTTGAGTGTGATTCCAAACTGAAGCATGACGGCGATGTCTTTCCTGCTTGGTCAGTGCCGGCTGAGGATGGGGCGTCGCGCCCGGCGCTCAGGACTCCACCAGTGGGCCATACTGGTCTGGGCGCCGGTCGCGATAGAACTGCCAGACGTTGCGCACTTCTCGATTCTTCTCCAGATCGAGGTCGCTCACCAGCACCTCTTCCTCCCTATCACTGGCCTCAGCGGTGATCTCGCCACGAGGGTTCACGAAGTAGCTCGTGCCGTAAAAGTCGTCGTCACCGAGTGGCTCGACGCCCACGCGATTGATGGTGCCGACCCAATAGCCGTTGGCGATGGCGTGCGAGACTTGCTCGATCTTCCACAGGTGCATCGAGAGGCCACGTGAGGTCGCGGATGGGATGTAGACGATCTCGGCACCATGGAGTCCCAAGGCACGCGCGCCTTCGGGGAAGTGTCGGTCATAGCAGATGTAGACGCCGATGCGGGCGAACTTGGTCTGGAAGGTGGGATAGCCGAGGTTGCCGGGGCGGAAGTAATACTTCTCCCAGAAGCCCTGCACCTGCGGGATGTGGGTCTTGCGGTACTTGCCGAGGTAGCTGCCATCAGCGTCTATGACTGCCGCGGTGTTGTAATAGACGCCGGGTTGGTCCTGCTCATAGACGGGAACGACGAGGGCCATCTCGTGCCGCTTCGCGACGTCTCGCATTCGCGTGATTGTCGGCCCGTCGGGCACGGCCTCGGCAAACGCGTAATATTTGGGATCCTGCACCTGGCAGAAGTAGGGGCCCGTCGCCAGCTCTTGCAGGCAGGTAATCTGTGCGCCCTTGTCGGCGGCCTTCCCAATCAGGGCAATCTGCCGCTCGACATTCTCCTCCATGCTCATGCTGCCAAAC
>DASWAC010000353.1:0-7029 GCA_036391335.1 Ktedonobacterales bacterium | reverse complement strand
GTGCCCAAGAGAGCGCCAGTGCGATGAGCAGCGTGCCCACACCCCAGCGCGAGAGTGTCAGCACATCGGCGACGGTGACCCGCTCGATGCCAGTGCGCCGCTGGAAGGCCCGCACGACTCCCGCGTGCGCCCAGACGAGTGAGAGCGCGACTCCCAGATAGACGACTAGCGCAGTGCCACGCAGGAAGAACAGCCCAAAGGGCAGCACACAGAGCGCCTCGACTAGCCAGAGCACGCCAATGAGCGCCCGGGCTTGCTTCATCGGGAGCCAGGCAGGCGCAGGGGAGGCAGCTCCGCCTCGATGCCGGCGCGGTCGGGCTCCAGCCAAGGCGGCAGCTTGAGATGGGTGCCCAGCTTGTCCGGCGCCTCATCCACGGCGAAGCCGGGCGGATCGGTGGCAATCTCGAAGAGCACGCCACCAGGCTCGCGAAAATAGATGGAATGGAAGTATTGACGGTCGAGCACCTTCGTCGTGTGCAGGCCCTGGCCGTGCAGCCGCTCGCGCCAGGCAAGCTGCTCGGCGTCTGTCGGGGTGCGCCAGGCCACGTGATGCACCGAGCCCACGGCTATCCGCGCTTCCGCGTGGCCGGTGACGGTGCGCACATCCACGAAGGTGCCGGGGCCGTCCGCATCGCTGGCTGAGTGATAGCGGATGAAATCGCCAGCCATGCCCACTTCGCGGAAGCCGAAGCTCTCGATGAGCAGCCGCGCGGTGGGGCGGGCGTCTTCCTCCCACAGGGTCACATGGTGGAAGCCGCGAATGGCATGCGACGCATCCACCGGCTCGCCGCGCCAGCGCTCGACGGGTGTTGCTTCAGCGCCGGCCACTGGAACGAGCGCGATCTCGATGCCATCGGGATCCTCAAAGGTCAGCAGGGACCCACTGAAGCCGTCACCACCGGCGTGATGCAGGATGCCGTGAGCGTCCAGCCGCGCGGCCCAGAAATCGCGCGACGCGGCTGGGATGGTGAAGGCGATGACGTTCGCCGCGCCGGTGCCCTTGTGCCCGCCCAGCCCGTGCGGCCAGGCGAAGAAGGTCAGGATGGTGCCGGGATGCCCCAGCGCGTCGCCATAGTAGAGGTGATAGCTCCCGGGATCATCGAAGTTGACCGTGAGCTTGACGAGCCGCAGCCCGAGCACCCCGGCGTAGAAGTTGATGTTGAGCTGTGGATCACGCGCGATGGCCGTCACATGGTGAATGCCGTCAATGGTCTGTGCCATGGGTCTGCCGTGCCCTTCGTGCTGGCGGGTCGAGGCGGCTGGCTACGGCGCCACGCCGCGAATGCGGTCCCTGGCCTAATTGAACCACATCGCGGAATGTTGGGATGGCATGGCTCAGCGAGGTGCAAGAGCAGGTCCAGCGCGGCACGCACTCGCGCGAAGTGGGGGTGTCAATCCTCCAGGTCGCGGAAGCGATAGCCACGCCCGCGCTCGGTCAGGATATAGACGGGGTGAGCGGGGTCGCGCTCCAGCTTTTGCCTCAGATAGGTGATATAGAGGCGCACATAATGCGATTCGCCGCGATATTCGTGACCCCAAACCTTCAGCAAGAGCTGGTCGTGGGTCATCAGACGGCCGGCATTGGTGACGAGATGATAGAGCAGGCGATATTCCGTCGGTCGCAGCGTCACTTTCTCACCGCGCACCCAGACCTCGCCCTTCTCGAAGTCGAGCGTGAGGTCGCCATCCACCTCGATGCGTGTCTTACGCGCGGGCGCGGGCGTAAATGAGCGCCGCAGCAGCGCTTTGATGCGGGTGCGCAGCTCTTGCGGGCTATAGGGCTTCGGCAGATAGTCATCGGCGCCGATCTCCAGCCCACGAATGCGGTCCGATTCCTCGGCGCGCACGGTGAGCATCAGCACCGGCACATTCGACATCTCGCGGATGCGCCGCAGCGTCTCGAAGCCGTCCATCTCGGGCATCATCACGTCCAGCACGATGAGGTCGGGCAGGTCATCCTTCACGCGCTCCAGCGCTTCCGCGCCGTTGCCGGCCGTCACCACGCGATAGCCATCAAGCTCTAGATTCAGGCGCACCACATCCACCAGGCGTGGCTCGTCATCCACCACCAGCACCGTCATATCACGCGGATTCACATGCTCCATAGTCATTCAGCCTCTTCCTCACCGGCGCCGCCAAAGAGCAGCATGTCACCATCGCCCAGGCCCGCCAGGGGCAACGCGAAGCCGAAGGTCGAGCCGTGGCCCAGCGCGCTCTCAACCCAGATGCGGCCGCCATGCGCCTCGACGATGGCACGGCAGATATAGAGCCCAAGGCCTGCCCCCTGGGTGCGGCGGCTGGCCGTATTCTCGACCCGCTGGAAGCGCGCGAAGATGCGCTCTTGCTCGCGCAGCGGGATGCCCTGACCGTCATCCGCGATGCTGATGCGCACCTCGTGGTCGCCCACACGGCCTCGCACACGAATGCGCCCACCGCGTGGAGAATATTTGGCGGCGTTGTCCAGCAGGTTGAGCAGCACTTCTTCGATGCGCCCGCGATCGCCCAGCACCAGTGGCATCCGCGAGGGGAGTCGCACACTGATCTCGTGGCCGGTGTTGCGGGCGCCAAAGCGCGTGACGACCGACCGCGTGACCTCAGCCAGATCCATCTCGCCGCGCTCCATCGCCAGCCCGCCCGCCTGGATGCGCGAGGCGTAGAGCAGGTTGCCCACCTGATGGCTCAGCCGATCGGCCTCCTCTTCGATCGCGGTGAGCCGCTCATGGAGGATATCGGCATCCCAGTGGGCGTCTTCGCGGGCGAGTGTCGAGGCGTAGCCCTTGATGATGGCGATGGGGGTTTGCAGCTCGTGCGAGACGACCGAGATGAAGGTCGAGCGCAGCTCTTCGGTCTCGCGCGAGCGAGTGATGTCGCGCACATTGAGCACTCCGCTGATGAGCGCACCAGCCGCGTCACGCGCTGCCGCCGCTGTCACCGAGACATTCACGCGCTCGCCATCGCGCGCCAGCAGGATCAGCTCCTGATCACCGAGCGAGGTGCCGGTGGTCACGGCACGCACCAGCGGATCACGTGCATAGGGGAGCGGATTCCCCGCTGGATCGTGGGGGCGCAGCACATCGTAATAGAACTTGCCGAAGACCTCATAGTCACGCCACGAGGTCATCTCTTCCATCGCGGGATTGAAGCCCGTGATGCGCAGCTCTGGGTCCACTGTGACGATGCCGTCGCCGGAGAAATGCAAGATCGAGCTCATCTGCTGATTCTGGGTGCGCAGCCTATCCGCCTCGCGCTGCGCGCGCACCGCCGTCACCAGCATGCCCGTGAGCGCCTGGCGCCGTGGCGGGTCGGCCAGCGGGCGGCGTGTCGAGAATCCCTGACGGCCCAGCAGGTGCAGGGTGCCGACGTTGCCGGCGGCGTCGCGCAGGGTGAGCATGGCGACCTCACCGGCCCACACGTCAGAGAGCGTCGAGATACGCGGGCGGCCATCCAGCGACTCAGGGATGGCGTCTTGCCGGAGCGTGGCGACGACGAAGCGGGCGTCTTCCTGGCCGATGCCCCAGACGACCAGCCCGTCGCTTTCCGACTCGCGCTCTGAGAGGGCCAGCACACCCGCGCCGCCTTCTACCAGTGAGACCGCATGGCCCAGCGCGCGACGCAGCAGATCGGCAGGCTGTGCCTCATCAAGGGTGCCTCTCGGCCATAAGATCGCCATCAGTCTCGCTCCAGGTGTGCAGATCGTTACCCAATCAGATATTCTATCATGTGCCACGATATGTACGGTCCAGGCTGTCATTGGGATGGAGCTACCTGCGTGCGCTTCGATATCTTTACCCTGCTGCCCGAGATGTTTCGCGGCCCACTGGACGAGAGCATCATCGCCCGCGCGCGCGAGCAAGGTCTGATCGAGATCGCGCTGCACAACTGGCGCGACTGGGCGACCGACCGGCACAAAGTCGTAGATGACTATCCCTATGGTGGCGGCGCAGGCATGCTCATCAAGCCAGATCCCCTCTTCGCAGCGGTCGAGGCGGTGCATCAGGGTGGCCCGATCATCCTGCTGAGCCCACAGGGGCGCCCATTCACGCAGGTGGTGGCGCGCGAGCTGGCCACAGAGCCACGGCTCACACTGCTCTGCGGGCACTATGAAGGCTTCGACGAGCGCATCCGAGAGCACCTAGCCACCGACGAGCTCTCACTGGGTGACTTCGTGCTGACAGGCGGCGAGCTGGCCGCAATGGTCGTGGTGGACGCCGTGGCGCGGCTGGCCCCCGGCGTGCTAGCTGCAGGGTCTACCGACGAGGAATCGCATATGGCCGGACTGCTGGAATACCCGCAATACACGCGACCGCCGGAGTTTCGCGGCTGGCGTGTGCCCGACATGCTGCTCAGCGGGAACCATGCGGCCATCGCGAGGTGGCGGCGGAAAGAATCGCTCCGGCGGACGCGCACGCGCCGGCCTGACTTGCTGGCACAGCTGACACTCACCAAAGCCGATCAGAAGCTGCTGCTCGAGATCGAGACGGAAGAAGGGAACTGATGAGCGATCCTCAGCCCGACTGGGGGGATGACGCGACCATGCGGCGCATCCTGACCACGTGCCATGTTGTCGCGGTGGTGGGCCTCTCGCCACAGTCGTGGCGCGACAGCTATGAGATTGCCGACTATCTGCAGCAGACCGGCTATCGCATCGTACCCGTCAATCCCAGCGCGGAGGTGATCTTGGGGGAGCGGGTTTTCCCCTCGCTGAGAGATATCCCATTCTCGGTAGATCTCGTGAACGTGTTCCGCCGGTCAGAGTTCGTGATGGAGCACACTCGTGAAGCCATCGCGATCGGCGCGAAGGCACTGTGGCTGCAGCTCCACGTCATCGACGAGGCTGCCGCTCAGCTAGCGCATGATGCTGGGCTCGACGTGGTGATGGACCGCTGTGTGAAAGTGGAGCACCAGCGTCTGCTGGGCATGTAGCTCAGTGCGCGGCGGCGTGCTCACCCTCGGCGTCCGCCTGCTCGGTCCACTCGTCATCGTGACCATGAGCGGCGGCACGAGAAAGGAAGAACGCCGCGAAGAAGGCGATCATGATGAAGATGAAGATGGCGATGAGCGGAAGAATCTCGATGAGGTAATCCATCCGGAGCTGCTTTCGTCACGAGTGGCGGCCTCGCTACTGGCCGCGCCTACGGGGAACTCTTGCGCCTGGGTGTTCAGGGTAATTGTAGCATACAGCGCGCGTGGGGAGTCGAGTAGGGCCATTTTGGAATTGTTAGCGCATTGTGACCCGCGCGCGCACCGCATCGCAGGCCGCCAGCAGCGCGGCCACATTGGGCGCCTCGGCCAGGCCCAGGCACGCGTCGAGCAGTCCCCGGCAGGCGTCGCCCGCGCCCGGCAGCAGCTCGCCCATCTTTGCCAGCAGCGACGTGTCGTCCATCGGCACGTCGGGGTGCCCAAGGGGCTGGCGCACCTCCACCGTGTGCTCCGCGCCGTCGCGCAGGGTCAGACCCACGCGGCAGCCGATCTCGCCGCACTCGATGCGCGCCCGCTCGCGCTCCGGGTCCACTGCCAGGACGATCCGGTCCATCAGCGCGAGGACCTCAGGCGCACGCCATGGCTCATCGGTGTAATCCGCTGGAGTGAGATGCCCACGCAGCAGCGAGATCGCCACGACGAATGGAGTGCTGTGGTCGGCGTCCTCATGCGAGCGCGGGCGGAACGCGGCGGGCGCGCCCTGAACCCCGGCGCAGACGTGCTGATGCCCGGTGATGGTCAGCCGCTCGATAGCCTCAGCGCGGACGCCCTGCGTGCGCAGCGTGAGAGCCGCCTGGATGGCCGCCTGGGTGTTGAACTGCGCGGGATAGCGCTTGATGAGGGTGTGGCTGATGGTCCACTCCTGACCCAGCCGCGCCACCGGGACGGCAGCGGGATCACTGTCGAGCTGAGCCAGCATCACCTCCAGCGCGTCGGAGGGCGCCGTCACCCCGGCTGCCGCCAGGCTCAGCGCCTCGATCGCTCGGCTAGCGCAGAGGCCCGGCGCGACAGATTTCATTGCCGAGACGGGTTGGCCGGGGCGCAGCCATGCTTGCAGCGCCTGCCCCGTGATGCCAGCGATATTCATGGCGGTGGCGGCTACTTGTGGGCTCGCGCCGGTGAGTCGCGCGGCGGCGACCGGGATTGCCCAGGCGACGAGGCTTGCCGTGTGCCAGCCGTGCGGTGTCCATTGCGCGCGGTCGCAGAGCACGGCCTGCGTCTCATAGGCGACGGCGATGCCAGCCAGCAGATCCGCGCCTGTCACTTGGTGCGCCTCGGCCAGCGCGAGCAGCGCCGGGATGGCATCGCTGAAGTGGCCGGTGTCGCCGCCGGGCGGTGGCACGTAGATATCGTTCGCGTCGAGAGCGCGCACCGCCGTGGTGTTGGCAAGGGCGGCGCCTGCCAGCTGGGCACGCTCACCCGTGAGCAGCAGCGTCGCGCCGGCTGGGTCCGCGGTGGTCAGCCGTGCCGTCGCGCCGGCGATGGGGTCCCCGTGCGCGGCCAGAGCGCAGGCAAGCGCATCAGCGAGCAGGCGGGTGAGCATGGCCCGCTGAGTGGCGGGGATGGTGTCGTAGCGCAGCGTGTGGGCAAACGCGGCGAAACGCTCGCTGAGTGTGGGCATAGGGCTGCCTCGTGATGATCGGGACGTGGCGGCCTGGCGACGCCGCGAGCGCCGGCGCCGATCCCGCTCCCAAGAGTATAGGATTTCGCAGCCCCTCTTATCCTCTGGCTCGATCACGTGCGGCGCGGGCGTCATCGCGGCTGGCAGGAAGCCCCTCCGGCCGCGATACATGGCCAGGCGCGCACGTAGCGTGTGCGGGGCGGCTTACCCCTTCCGCTGGAGGGAGGCGCCAAGGCCCGTCACCACGAAAAAGAGGCCAGTGAAGGTGACCAGGGAGCCGAGCCCCAGCATGCCTGAGTTGGCGATGAGTCCGCCGACGAGGCTGCCCACACTTCCCAGTGCCGAGCTCAAGCTGAGGGCACTCAGTGACGTGATGGCAAGGAGCGCCACCGCTGCCAGCATCAGGCTATTGCGTAGCGGTAGATCGG
>DASWAC010000352.1:0-10965 GCA_036391335.1 Ktedonobacterales bacterium | reverse complement strand
ACGTCTCGGGGCATCGCATCGGGACGATGGAGGTGGAGAGCGCCCTGGTGAGCCACCCGGCGGTGGCCGAGGCGGCGGTCATCGGCGCGACCGACCCGGTCACCGGGCAGGCCATCGTCGCCTTCGTCACGCCACGTAGCGGCCAGCAGGCGGATGAGGCGCTTGCGGATGCGCTGAAGGCCCACGTGGTGCAGCACATCGGCGCGCTGGCGCGGCCCAAGAAGATCTACTTCACGGCGGAGCTGCCCAAGACGCGGAGCGCGAAGATCATGCGGCGGTTGCTGCGTGACGTGGCGGAGGGCCGCGTGCTCGGCGACACGACGACCCTGCTCGACCCGGCCGTCGTGGCGCACATCAAGGAGCAGTACGAGAGCACCGAGGGCTAGTCAAAGCATCCGTGGCACAGGCGGCGAGTCTTCAGCGATGATCGCTGGTGGGCTCGCCGCTCGTCATGGGGGCGCCCCGCTGTGCGCGGGAGATCTCGCGAGTTTTTTGCTCTGCCGCACGGCCCCGGCATCTGCCTTCTCCTCTCCGCTTGCCGCGAACCCGGGGCTCACCGCTGCTCGCATCGAATCCTAGACACAGCGCGGCGCTGCCATCAGATGCCTAGGAAGTACTACGCCTTAACGCCGGCACGAGCATCCGCCACTTCTCTAGGAATATCGCGGCTTTGAGACGTGAAGGCAGTCTGCTGCGCCCATTGCATCTCTTCCGCATAATGAATTCGAGGAGGGAGTCTATGCGACCTAGAGGAAACACTACTCGCGGTTTGCCTGTCGTTTCGCCCACGAACATGCTACCTGTTCAGGTGATAGATCGCTATGAGGTCGCGCCAGGCGTGGTATCTGTGCAGCTCGTGCTTCCTGGCACGCGGCAGGCGCCGACTCCCTATCTCCCCGGTCAATTCATCACGCTGGCGCTGCCTACGCCAAAAGACACGCTCTATCGCTCCTATTCGCTCTGTGGCGCCGGCGAGATGGATGAGCCGTGGGAGCTGACCATCAAGCAGCTCAACATGGGAGCCGTCTCGACCTATTTCTATGATCATGTGCAAAAGGGCACGCTCCTCTACGCGAGCCTGCCACGCGGCACCTTCACCTTGCCCAGCGGCTTGGGTCCGAATAATGTCTTGATCATGGTCGCGACCGGGAGCGGCATCACGCCCATCATGGGGATGCTGCGCGCGATCTCGCGCATGCCAGAGGACCAGCAGCCGCTGGTTCAGCTCCACTACGCCTCCAAGACACCCGACGACATCATTTTTGGCGATGAGCTCTATGGGATGGATCCTGATGAGCTATGGCTGCGCCAAAAGCATTATCTCTCCTCGTCCGGGCAGCGCATGACGGCGGATGCCATTCTAAGCCGGGTCGGGAACATGGCCAAGCGCGCCGAGTGGTATCTGTGCGGAGCCGAGGCGCTGAAGAAAGAGCTCCATGAGCTCCTCTCAGATATGGGCGTGCCCGATCGGGTCGTCCATAGTGAGGTCTTTGCCCAGATGCCTGGCCGTCCGGCATATCGTGTGACCGGCGGGCCTGGCCAGGGCGTCGGCGGCACCATGCGAATAGAGGAGACTGGCGCCACACTCGATATCCAGCCTGAGGAAACGATCCTCACCGCCCTGGAGCGACATGGGTATAAGCCAGAATTTAGCTGCCGAGTCGGTGCGTGTGGCGCCTGCAAGCTGCGCGTGCTCGACGGCCAGGTGAACCCTGTCGGCGAGGCGCTCTCGTCCTCCGAGAAATCCGCTGGCTATGTCTTGACCTGCCTCGCACGCCCAATTGGCGACATCACGCTTGCTTCGGGGGGGCGTCCTCCGAAGGGAGTGACACGCATCGCCGCCGTCGCGGGCGGGTCTGGCTCGCGTGGCGCCGCGGTAGGGCTGACACGAGTGGCAGCCGTGGCAGGGGTTGGATTACTCTTGCTCGGCTCATGGAACCTGACCGATCACCGACCCGTGAGCTGGGGAAGCCCCGCAGCCTCGGTATCCGCGCCTACGACCGGGACTGACCCCAACAGCACCGACCCCAACGCGCAGCTTGTGCCGACGGCAACCCTGGCGCCTGGCGCGCCTCCTCGACCTACCGCGACCAAGAGCGCGAAGCCAGGAGTGACGCCACCGCCCGCAGCCACGCAGCCGCCGGCCGCTACCGCAGCCCCAAAGCCAACGCCCGCGCCAAAGGCGACCAGCACACCATCGGCGTAAGACCCACATGCAGCGAGACACTGTGTCAGGCAAGGTGACCCTCGAGCGGTCGAGACGGCTGATGGCGACACCATTCACCGTGTTTCTCACCGTGCCCGAGCACAAGGCGTCCACGGCTATGGCCGACGTCGAGCGCTACTTCGAGTGGGTGAGCCAGGTGAGCGCGGCGCTCACGCGATTCTCGCCGGATAGCGAGCTCTCGCGGCTCAATGCCAGCGCGGGGAGATGGCAGCCGGTTTCCGACCTGCTCTATGACGTGCTGAAAGAGAGTCTCGCTGCCGCCACGGCAACTGCCGGCCTCTTCGACCCCGCACTGGGCCTGCGGATGGCCGCGGTTGGCTATGACCGTGATATGGATGAGATCAGGGAGAATGACCAGACGGCGCCGATGCCCGCCGGCGAGCCGGTCTGGACATCAGGAGGCTGGCGGGCGATCGAGCTGGACGACGCTCAGCGGCGCGTCCATCTCCCGAAAGGAGTGGCACTCGATTTTGGCGGCATCGCCAAAGGGTGGGTGGCTGATGTTGGCCTGGACCGCTTCTTTGGCCGCTATGCCAATGTGCTGATTGACGCCGGCGGTGACATGGCCGCGCGCGGGGGCGAGTCACCAGGACATCCGTGGCCCATCGCGATCGGGGATCCGCGCTTGCTGGCCAGCGCTGACCAACGCCACGTCGCGGTGCTCACCCTGGGGGCCGGTGGTCTCGCGACCTCAGGCGCCACAGTGCGCTGGTGGAAGCAAGGACACCGGCGCCAGCATCACTTGCTCGATCCTCATACTGGCGAACCCATGCGTCTGTGGGTGGACGTGCAGGATGACACCAGCGAGGATCTATCGCTTATCGCTTCGGCCACCGCGGTGGCGCCGAGTGCCACCCAGGCGGAGGTTGCCGCGAAGGTAGCATTGCTCCGGGGGCGGCCTCAGGCGCTCGCCACGATCGAGCAGGCATGGAAAGCCAAGAGTCAGGATAAGACACGCTTCGGCGACGGCCATGTCGCCCTGTTGCTCGTGCTCGGCAGCGGTGAAGTCGTCTGTTCGTCCAATTTTCGTGAGCATTTGGCCACTATTGGGAGCGAGGGTGAGCTATGGCTACTGTAGGGGTGAGCATGGTGCTCATCACCATCGTGAGATTCAGCTTCCGTCACACGTTGGCGGATGGGCCGAGCCTCTGGTATCTCACGCGCACCACAGCGGATGCCGCCTATGTAACCCTCACGCTCTCCGTGCTCCTCGGAACAATGCGCTCCATCGCACGCGTCTCAAATGAGCGCATGTCGTGGGTCGTTGACGAGCTGCATGCGGTGCTCGCCACGCTGACGGGACTCCTGATGGTGGCGCACTTGATTGCGATCAAGCTTGACAACTACCTTCCATTCTCACTGGCCAATATACTGCTGCCCGGCAACCAGCCGTATCGAGCATTCGCCGTAGACCTGGGCGTGTTCGCGATGTACGCCATGGTGCTCGTGCTCGTCAGCTCATGGCTGCGCAAGCGCATGTCCTATCGTGTGTGGCGGACGATGCATTACCTGAGCTTCGTGACCTTCGTGCTGGTCACGGCCCACGGCTGGCTCGCCGGGAGCGACAACGGTGAGGTGTGGCAGCGCGCACTCTATGGGTCTGCCGCCGGGGTGGTCGGCTTTCTGCTCTTGCTGCGCCTCGTGTTGCGCACCCCATCAGTCCAACCGGCGAAGTAGGTGATCGCCGATGCGCACCTGCGTGGAGAACTGCCATGGTGATGCCACGTGAGAAGGTGCTGGCCTGGTGGCGCACGGGAGAGCGTCAGATAATCGCGGCGCTGGCGCTCTTCTCAGCGATTCTAAACGTCGTGCGATTGCCTCCACTCGCACAGCTCAACCTCTATTACGCCACTGCGGTCAAGAGTATGACGCTGAGCTGGCACAACTGGCTCTTCGTCGCCTTCGACCCCGGCGGATTCGTCAGCGTGGACAAGCCGCCGCTGGGTTTGTGGCTTCAGGCGCTGTGTGTCAAGCTCTTCGGGTTCACGAGCTTCAGCCTGCTCCTTCCTCAGCTGCTGGCTGGAGTGCTCTCGGCGCCAATCTTATTCATCCTGGTGCGCCGTGTCTTTGGAGTCGCGACAGGTCTCATCGCTGGGCTCTTGTTGGCAACCTCACCAATAAATGTGGTTCTCAACCGCTCCAATCTCTTTGAGAGCCCCCTAGTGCTCATCTTCCTCCTCGCGGCGCTCACCACCCTCTCGGCGATTCAACGCCGTCAGGTGCGATGGCTCCTGCTGAGCGCCGCCCTCATTGGCATTGGCTTCAACATCAAGTCGCTGGAAGCATGGCTCATCGTTCCCGCATGCCTGGGCGCGTATTTGGTCTGCGCAGCCTTGCCGAAGCGATGGCGCGCGGCCCATGGCGTGCTTTTCCTCCTCGTGTTGATGCTCGTCTCGTTTAGCTGGATCGAAGTCGTGGATCACGTGCCGACCTCTCAGCGTCCCTGGGTGGACTCGACGCTGACGAATTCTGAGCTCGATCTCGCGTTGAATTACAACGGCTTGCAACGGCTGCTTGGCCAGCCGCGCTATGCCGACAAATCGCAAGAGCCGCATTCCGGCACCGGCCAACCTGGGGCTCTCCGTCTCTTCGAGCCGCCACTTGGCACCCAGGCCAGCTGGTTCCTGCCACTGGCCCTCGTTGGACTGATCTCGGTCACTCGGCGGGGGCGCCCACCTCGCACGAGAAAGGGGACATCCCGTGCATTGCGCCAAGATCCGAGACAGGCTCAGCTCCTGTTCTGGGGAGTATGGCTGGCGACAATGGCGATCTTCTTCAGTGTGGCGGAGTTCTTCAATCCCTATTACGTGGCCGTCATGACACCAGCCGTGTGCGCACTTGCGGGCATCGGCGCCGTCAGGCTCTGGCATGACTTCCTCGCCTCCCGCCCGCGTGGCTGGCTGCTTCTGGTCACGGTGCTTAGCTCAAGTGTTGCTCATGTGATACTGCTCAGCGCATATCCCAACTGGAACCCATGGCTGATACCCACTCTCGCGTGCCTGGCAAGCGCGGTTCTCTTCCTCCTCATAGATTCACGATTGGCGCGGACGAGACATGGCATCCTGCACCTGGATTGGCCGCGGGATATGTGGTGGCGGCTCGCGGGGGCACTCGCAATCGCGCTGGTGCTCAGCGTGGCTCCAGTGGCGTGGCTCATGAGCTCCTATGGAAGAGGCAACAGTGGCTGGTTCCCCATCTCCGGGCCGGTGCAAGCAGCGCAAGACTACTTCGGCCCACCTCCCGCGGATCCGCGGCTGATCGCGTATCTTACGGCGCATCATGCTCGGCAGCGCGTGTTCCTGGCAACGATAGACGCGCACGATGCCATCCCGATTATCCTCGCTACCGAGATGCCGGTGATGGCAATGGGGGGATATAGCCACTACGATCCGATCATCACCACGCGTGCGCTGGCGAAGATGGTGGCCAACGATGGCGTGCGCTTCTTTCTCCTGCCTGTGAGCAACCTTACGGTGAGCCAGGTGCTCGCGCTCTATCCTGATGATCCAGCAAGCAAGGACTTCCACACCCGCTACACAAACGCGCTGACACAGTGGGTCAGCGCCTCGTGTCAGCCGGTCGCGCCTCACGAGTGGGCGCAGTCGGCCACAGTGGGCTCGCTCCAGCTTTTCGACTGCGCGACACACCACAGCTAAACGGCAGGGCTCCTCAGCATCCATCCGTCAGGGTCAATGTGGAGTCTCGGTCTCATGCGGTGTCGGGGACGTTTGGGCTGGAGTGCGGGTCCCATTAGGGAACGTGGTGGGAGTTCGATGATCATCTCCGCCGGTGCTATCATCGCCCTCATCAGCCTCACGTGTGAAAGTGCTCGTGGCAGCCGCGGTCTCATCGGGATTGCCAACGCCAATGCTGATGGGCCTATCCCTGAAGGCGCTGCCCGGCAGCTGGATGGTGAGAGAGGTGGCAGTCATCGTGCTCGTTGATACAGAAGGCGAGCCATTCACCAGGACAACTGCCCCCGGCTCGAAGCCTGACCCGGTGATAGTGATCCTCCAAGAGGTGATATTGAGTTTCGTCACGCGCACCATGGTGACATTGGTGATGCGCACCACGCTCTCACCCTGGTTGGCGATGGCCGACGACACGATGATGCGATCGTGCCAGCCCAGGGCTGGCAGTGACGCGTGAAGGCCGGCACGAGCATCCGCCTGAAGCTGCTCGACCTGGCCATCCAAATCTGATTGCTCTCTGCCCGCGGGCACATCATTGAGTGCCACCTTCGCCGCGGCAGTCTCATCACTGAGCGTCTGCAGCGCATCGCTATACGCCTGGCTGCCGGAGCCCGCGTTCACTGCCGCCGTGAATGCCGCCAGAGCTTCGCTGGCATATTGTAGATGGAGCCGCACCCGGTTGCCTGCCTGGCTGGTGAGTGAGCCATTGAGCCCTTGCTCCCAGCGACGCACCCCATAGAGGGCTTGCCCTGGCTCAGCATTGCGCGCGGCGGCGAGCGTGGTCACGCCGAGAAGAAGCGCGAGCATCGCGGCCAGCACTGGCCAGACAATGCGCGTGGATATGTGGCGCGAGGAGACCTGCGCCTGGAGACGCTGTCGCGCGCGGGCTCCTCGCGTGGCTGCAGAGACGGTGGCTTGCTCACGCCGGGGCAGGTCAACCTCGCGCAATTGACGCTCGAGCCGCTGGGAGAACGCCTGTGAAGGGCTCGCATTGCCCCAGGCGGCGAAGATGTTGGCCGCATCGAGGAGCGAACTGAGCTCAGCAGCATTGGAGCGCAGTGTCGTGCTTGTTGGTTCCTCGCCCTCATTCAGCCGCGAGATCAGGCTGTCGAGCCTATCCTCTGGGGTCTGGTCCACGCTGCCCTCCTCGCCAATATCGGCCCTGGTCGCGGCCCTGGGTGCCAAGTGAGCGCGCCAGTGAGGCCAACGCGCGAAACTGCAACCCGCGAATCGCGTTGGCAGGCTTGCCTAAGGCGCGACCCACCTCTTCAGTGGAAAAGCCATGCACACAGCGATACAAGACCACTAAGCGCTGCTCATGGGTAAGCCCGTCAAGCGCAGCGAGAACCTCCGACCATGATTCTCGCGCGGTGAGCACCGCCAGGGGATCATCCTCCTCGGCCACGGCCGCTTCCTCTTGTGCCTGAAAATATTCCGGCTGATTGTTCTGCTGAAGCCGCTGGCGGCGAAAATATTGCGACACGATATTTCGCGCCACGCCCAGCAGCCAGGCGGCAAAGCCCATCTCATCTTCCGCGCGTATGGTGGTGATGCCTTCGAGCATGGCAAAGAAGGTATCGGAGGTGAGGTCTTCGGCCACAGGAACGGATTTGACCCGCGCAAGGATAAAACGATAGACCGGCGGTAGAAAGCGTTTGTAGAGAGCCGAAAGCGCAGCCTTATCCGCGCCCCGCGCCAGCGCGAGGAGCGTGACAAAAGGGAAATCTGGGGGGAGTGAATAGCGATTGTAGCCAGCTACAGACTGGGCAGGCATGCTCACACCCTTCGCGTTGTCTGGGAGTGTGCCTGAGTCATCCACGTGATTGCGTGTCTTCCCTCACAAAGTGAGACCGTCTGCCAACCGCAAAGCGCCTACTCCGCGCCTCAGTGCCCGTGCGTCACCTGGTCCAGGGAGATCTCTGGCTTTGCCACTGTGGCGAGTGTCAGCATATCGTCCGTCATGCTCCTCTACGAAATCGCTCAATCTCGGGTTCCTGATGGTGGCAAGGTCGCCGCGCCGCACCGCCGCGGCGAAAGGAATGGCCAGCGAGTGGTTCCTCTTGGCCGGGTCCCTTTTCCATCTTCACACCCATTATGTTGCCTGAGCGCCCTCACCTGTTAAGGGGGTCCTACTCCTGGCTTCATGCCCGCGAGCCTTAACACTCTCCCCGGCACAAGCAACCCTAATGAGAGGAGTTCCTTGCATGCTGTCCCCTACCTGGACAGGCTTTCCCTCCACCTGCGGGGGAGACTATCTCGCACGTCGTGAGGAAGGAGATCCGTATGCCACTGTCTCATGGGGAAATTGGCACGGCAAGCTCTCGTGACACTCGCGGACGACTGGCAGGGCTGCGCATTGGAGGCTATCTCCTCGGCTCGCTCATCACCACAGGAAGTATGGCCGAGCTCTACGAGGCGCTCGATGTGCGCGCGTCTCGCCATGTCGCCATGAAGGTGCTTTCTCCGCTGCTCGCGACCGATCCGCACTTCGTTGAGCGCTTCAGGGATGAGGCGCGCCATATTGGCCATTTGCGGCATCCGCATGTCGTCCCTCTCTATGACTGGGGCGAAGATCGGGGCGAGCTCTTTCTGGTGATGCCTCGCTTTCCCGACACACTACGTGGGTTGCTGCGCTTGGAAGGGCGGCTCAGCCCCCTCGACGCGATTGATATCGCCCTGGCCATAGCAGATGCATTGGTCATGGCGCATGAGTATGGAATCGTCCATCGCGATATCAAGCCGGAGAATATCCTGATCGCGTCAGACAGGAGGCCTGCCCTTGCCGACTTTGGGATTGCGCGTGAGCTGCGCTCGCTCGCTGCGCCCGGCGCGCGCCAAACGCTCACGGCGATGGGCCTCCCTGTGGGGTCACCCGTCTACATGGCTCCTGAGCAGCTACGTGGCGAGCGTGTGGATCATCGTGCCGACTTGTATGCGCTAGGCGCCGTCCTCTACGAGCTCGTGACGAGCCATCCGCCTCACAGCGGGGCAACCTCAGCCGAGGTAATCACCCGCAAGCTCACCCTGCCGGTGCCCCCACTCGCGGCACAGGGCTACGCCGTCTGCTCGGCGCTCAATCATGTCATTCTCCAGGTCTTGGCGCGTGAGCCCCACGAGCGCTACCAGGATGCGGCAGCGTTCTTGAGTGGCCTGCGGTGGGCGCGCGCGCAGCAGGAGCGCTATAGCGAGGAGGAGGATGAGGGTTCTCCCACCGCCGCATACCCCGCTGCTCATGCGCACGCACAGCAGTAGAGAAAGCCGGATGTAGCACTTCTAGGCTAGAAGTCCCCTCACCCATAATGATCGCGCTCGCTCACCACACTCCCTTGCACACGATATGCGGACCGCCGCACAACACGTGTCAATTCCTCGCCTGTGTATCTCTCTGCTAGTGGAGGCTTCACCCCTATGCTCGCCAAACTCGCAATTCTCGCGCAAAGTAAGGTCGCGTTAGCCGCGCTCGGCGTCGTGCTCGTCGGTGGCAGTGGCACGGTCGTGGCGGTGGCTGCCACAACTGGTCATCTAGGACCCATCCAGACCCCCATGTTCCACCAGGGGACTCCGGGCGCTGATAAGGGTGACAATGGACAGGGTGACGAGTCCGGCGACCACCCAAACACTGTCTCGATCGAGGGGAAGCTCACCTCACTCAAGACGTGCCCCGCAAACGTGACACAACTGGTGGTCACCAGGGCCTCCGAGAGCGATGAGCACGACGTGAAGGACACGGGCGAAAGCGGTACCCCCACGGCGCAGGGCACCCCAAGGGCCACGCATGCCCCTGAGGCAACCGAGGCGCCCGAGCCCACGCATGCGCCCGCAGCCGCGACACCCGCCGGCAGCGCCACCCTCACCGTCAATGTGGATAGCAAGACGAAGGTGAATGGTGAGCAGGCCAAGACCCTCGCTGACCTGTGTGGAGGGATCGGCCATGGAGTGGAAGTCGAGGCCACGAAGGGCTCCGATGGCTCGCTGACCGCCTGGAAAGTGACTTTGCAGGATCAGGAAAGCGATTCGACTGAGAAGAGTGATGGCGCTCAGCGCACCCCTGGCACAGGTGGCGACGGCAGCAGCCAGGGCAGCTCGGTCAGTGGCACGGTGGGGGCCATTGACACCGGCGCTCAGAGCTTCGGGCTGACCACATCGGCAGGCAAGACGATCAAGGTTGTGGTTGACGCGAAGACCTCCTATGGCAATGGCCTCCAAGGCCTGAGCAGCCTGCATAGCGGTGAGCACATCTCGGTGCAGGGCACATTCCAGAGCAACGGCGCGATCCTGGCGACTCATGTCGCGATGCAGGACTAGCCTTCGTTCGCATTGACACCCTCGCGCGTAGGGGGCCATCCTTGCGGTGGTCCCTCTTCGCACGACAGTGCTGAGGCGTGGGCATGCGCCGCCGCAAGGGCATTGCTTCACATGATGACCAGGAGCCGCGCGGGAATGCTCTAGAGAGGAGACTCATGCCAACCGGGGCGCTTCATATCCCTCTCGCCTCGGCGCTTATCCACATGAGCAACATCTCGATGTGGTACCTGACGCGCGCCTTCGCGATCTCCGCCTACTTCATCCTGGCGCTTTCCATGGTGCTGGGGATGCTGCGGTCCATTGCTCGCACCTCTGGCGAGCGTGTCTCGTGGATCATTGATGACCTGCATGCCTTCACTATGACCCTGACCGCCCTCCTGATCGTTGGGCACCTGGTCACCTTGCTCCTGCATGACTTCTACCACTTTACCCTCCTCAACATTGTGCTGCCCGGCAATCAGCCGTACCGTGAGGAAGCGGTGAATCTGGGGGTGTTTGGCCTTTGGGGAATGGTCCTCGTCTTGGGAAGCTCTTACCTCAGGCGAGTCATTCCTCATAAGCTGTGGCGCAGCTTGCATACGGAGGCCTTTGGCGTGTTTCTGCTGCTGACAGCACATGGCATCCTGGCGGGGAGCGACGCGAGCGAGGCATGGATGCGTGGGGTCTATGGAGGGGTGGGCGCCGCCGTCGTGTTTATGGGCATCCTGCGCCTCGTGATCCGCCCAAAGCCAGCCAGCAAGC
>DASWAC010000351.1:0-1954 GCA_036391335.1 Ktedonobacterales bacterium | reverse complement strand
TGTTCCACGATGGCACCGTTGCCGCTACAATGGGTGAGCGCGTCACCGACAACGTGTCCGGGTCGCACGCATCTGAGGCTGGGGTAAACGATACGCATGGCTGATCAACCACGAGCACGCAAGCCGCGCTCCGCCACGAACGGGGCCGGCGCACAGAATATGCCGATCGAGACGGCGCTGGCAGAGCTGGAAACCATCGCGCGCCGCCTGGAGGACCCCGCGGTTCCCCTCGAAGAATCGCTCACCCTCTATGAGCGTGGCAAGGCGCTCGCCGCCCACTGCCAGCAGGTGCTACGCGAGGCCACCCTGCGTGTCGAGGTGCTGCGCACAGTGGAAGAGCACACGACGACGCTCGAGATGTTTGCTACGGATGAGGATGAATAGAGGGCAAGGTGCACCAACTTCTCGAGAATCGGGCGCTGTGGGCTGCCGTGGTGCCATGGCTGGCCGCGCAGATCATCAAGCCACTGTGGACGCTGGCCACGACGCGCAAGCTCAACATCTTTCTGATCATGTCGCCGGGTGGCATGCCTAGCTCTCATTCCGCGCTGGTGACCGGGCTCGCGGCGGGCATCGGGAACCTCTATGGCCTGAGCTCAGGCTACTTCGCCATCGCCGCTGTCTTCGCCGGCGTGGTGATGTATGACGCCGCCGGTGTGCGACTCGCGGTCAGCCGGCAGGCGCGTATTCTCAACCTCATGATGGATGACTTCTTCCACGCCCGTGGCTTCAACGAGAACCGCCTGCGCGAGCTGGTGGGCCACACGCCGATCGAGGTGTTGTGGGGCGCGGTGCTGGGCGGGGTGGTCGGCTGGCTGCTGACCCGGTGAGTCACTCGACTGCCACGCGCGCATGAGCCAGCGATTGCCGCCCGCATGGCGTGACCTATCTCGAAATCGTCCCTGGCGGCATGATATAGTAGGGGCGCCGCGACGTTGCGAGTGCCGCCGCCAGATGTGCCGGAAAGTGACGATCCTGCCGTGAGCAAACCTACCGCTGAAAACTGGAAGAGCCTGAACGAGCCTATCGCGTGGGAGCCCGCGCAGGAGAATCTCGACCGCAGCCGCCTGTTGCGCTTCATGCGCCAGCACGACATCGCCGATGTGAGCACGCTGCACGCCAGGGCCAACGCGGACTCGTCGTGGTTCTGGGATGCCGTCAGCAAAGACCTCGGCCTCGTCTGGCAGCGACCCTACACCAAGGTGATGGATACCTCACGCGGCATCCCGTGGACCCAGTGGTTCGTAGATGGGCAGCTCAACTATGTCGCCACGGCGCTCGACAAGCACGCCGAAGAGACGCCCACCCGCACGGCGCTCATCTGGGAAGGCGAGGATGGCGCGGTGGCGCGCCACACGTATGCCGAGCTGCATGCGCTGACCAGCCAGGCAGCCAATGCGCTGAAGGCACTCGGCGTCGGCAAAGGGGACCGGGTCGCCATCTACATGCCGATGATTCCTGAGGTCGTCGCGGCGACCCTGGCCTGCGGACGCATCGGCGCGATCTTCACCCCCATCTTCTCAGGCTATGGCGCGGACGCGGTGGCCACGCGCCTGCGCGACAGTGGGGCCAAGGTCATCATCACCGCGGACGGCTTCTACCGGCGGGGCAAAGTCGTGCCGATGAAGGCGACCGCGGACGCGGCAGTGGCCGACGCGCCCGAGGTGGCGCATATGCTGGTGGTGAGGCGCACCGGCGGCGAGGTCCCCTGGACTCCCGGCCGCGATCTCTGGTGGCATGAGCAGGTCCCCACGCAAAGCGCCGACTGCCCAACTCTGGTCACCGAGGCCGAAGATCCCTATATGCTCATCTATACCTCAGGCACCACCGGGAAGCCAAAAGGCGCCGTGCACGTGCATTGCGGCTTCCCCATCAAGGGGGCGCAGGATATGGCGCACCTCTTCGATGTGCAGGCCGATGATACCCTCTTCTGGCTGACCGACATGGGCTGGAT
>DASWAC010000350.1:0-6314 GCA_036391335.1 Ktedonobacterales bacterium | reverse complement strand
TGCACAGGTACAGGCTCGGTGAAAGTCTCGTATGCCGACATGTCGCAAGTCATTCAGTGCGGCCCTACGCCACTGCTCAATAATGCGCAGGGCCCAGCTGCGCCACAGGTGACTGTGCAGGTCAGCGCAACGGGTAACCTTACCTGGGAAGTCCTGGTGGAAGAGCAGGATTGAGCGCATGCCCCCCAATATCTCACATCCTCAGCACGGCCATGGGCTTGTATATAGGCACGCTTGCATAAGATGCTATCCTTGAGTCTGGGTCCGCCATGCGCCACTGGGTGCGCCGGCTCGAAGCCCATCATGAGGAGGCGAGAGAGCTCGTCGGGGAGCCAACGTATCGCGTCTGGCGGCTCTATATGTCAGGCGCGGCGCATTCCTTCGTCATCGGCAGGAACCAGCTGATCCAGGCGCTCTTCAGCAAGGCAGGCCCCGACGGCGCGAGTGAGCTGCCTCTCACCCGTGAGGATCTCTACCGAGACGGCTGAGCCGCCCTCAGATCCACAGGTCCATCGTGAGCAAGCACACGCCTGCCTCGGCCGCCACACGCATGCCGGGGAAGACACGCCGCGCCAGCCGCAGCATGCGCCGGTTCTCCCAGAGCGTTTGCCCGGTGAGGGTGCCCACCGCGCGCCGCCGCGCCTCGGCCGCCAGCCGTCGCATCACGAAGCCACCCAGGCCGCGTGACTGCCAGGCGTCCGCCAGCATGATGCCGATCTCGGCGGTCTCGCCAGTCGCATCTATCGTGAAGCGCGCCAGCCCGACAATATCGCCCGCGACCTCGGCCACCAGCGCATACGCGCCGCAGCCATCCACCTGGCTCAGGCTCGCGAACCGGTCTGCCCAGATCTCATTGGCCGGGATGCCCGCGCAAAAATAGTAGTAGCGTGACCGGTCGCTCAGGGTGAGGAACATACGGCGTAGTGGCTCGGCGTCAGAGGCAAGGGTGTCGCGCAGCACCACGCTGGCCCCATCGGCCAGCCGGGCATGAGTGACGAATGGGAGTGTGGGAGCCTGGCTGAGACTGGTGATCTCGCGCTCGACGGCGAAGAGAGATGCGGTCGTGGGCTTCGTGGCATCCATGGGTGGTGACCTCCATGCGAGACGTGTTTCTGTAGGGGGTGCAATTGTCTGACTGGCCAGACAATGAATTGACCGGAGAAACAGCCTCGCGGGTCAGCTGGGTTGGCTAGGCGACGAGATAGCTCAGGATGGCGGTGTGCAGTCGCTGGCAGAGTGTGTCGAACGGCTCGTCCTCATGAAAGATCCACTGCAGGCTGAGTCCGTCGATCAGGGCGTGAATGACCCCCGCGGCCTCCACCGGCCGCAGCTCCTTCCTGAACACCCCCTGAGCGATGCCATTCGCGATGACTTCTTGCTCGAGAAGCTGGCAGCCCGCCAGAAAATTCATCGCGGTCTTGCGCACCTCGGCATTTCCGGTGTTGCGCATGTCGAGACTCAAGAATTCGAGAAAGACGCGATAGAAGGCGCGATGCTGTGGGCCACCGATCGTGAGGGCGCCGAGATACGCCTCCATCTGCGCGCGAGGCCCTTCCGCCTTGGCCGCGCGAATGGCCGCCTCCGCGCGGGTGCGAATGATGCGGTCGGTGCGGTCCATGACCATGACGAGCAGCTGCTCTTTATTCTTGAAGTAGTAGAGCACCAGCCCCTTCGAGACCTCGGCGCGATCGGCGACCTCCTGCAAGGTCACCGCGTCGAAGCCGCGCTCGGCGATCGCGGCATAGGCCGCGCGCAGCAGCCGCTTGCGCATCTCGGCGGCTCCCTCGGGGCGGGCGATTCGGGCCATGGTCGGACTCCCATTATTTATCCGAATGGTCAGACAATTTATCTGCCGGAATGATAGGGCACCGAGCAGCGGAGTGTCAAGGGTGATGAAAAATGCGGCTGGCCTCCCACTCATCCCGAGGGGAGGCCAGAGGCTCAGGCGAGGCTAATTCCTCAATGATGCGCTAGTGCCCGATGGTATACCAGGGGTTGTTCGCCCCCGAATAGGCAGTGGCACCCGCGCTCGCGGCATAGACGAAGTGCGCTACATTCGTCGCGGTCGTGTCACCGCCGACTTCGCCAGTGCCCACCCAGAGGCTCGCGCTGGCGTAATCCCACACGGCATAGGTGTTGCCGTCGGGCGTGCTGAGGAAGTGCAGGTCCGGGTCACCGCTATTGCCCGCCGAGGTCACGCTGGCCGTGAGCACCGAGGGCGTGGGGAAGGCTCGCGAGATCGAGACATAGCGCCCATTCGGCGAGATCTGCATGCGCGTGAAGGAGTGCGCGGTGGCATAGCTCGCGATGCGAGACGCGCCGCTGCCATCGGCGCTGGCGTAGAAGAATTGCGAGCTGGCGATGCCCTCGCCGCTGTCCGACGTGGAGGGAGCGACGCGCTGGAACACGATATGTGAGCCGTCAGGCGAGGCATCGAATCCCGGCTCCGTGCGGTCACCTGGCGAGCAGACGCAGATGTGATCTGTGCCCAGATTCACCGATCCCGGCAGCACCGAGTGGCTGGTCATGTCGAAGCGCTTGAGGGCAAAGGTGCGCGCTGTCGAGCCCGACGAGCCCGAGATGGTCTCGAAGAAGAGCGTGTTCCCCCGCAGCACCGCATCCGGCGCATACACATACGTGCTGCCGCCGCTGGTGCCGGCGGTGTCGCCGAGGGTCGTGCCGTGCGCGCCACCGAGGGTATACTCGAAGACGCTGCGGCCATCAGTCCACCAGATCGTCGTGTTATTCACCCAGCCCGCGTTGCGCACCGAGAGCAAGATATTCCCGGGATACGACGGGCCTTGCACGGCGGTCGCCGCGCCGGTGGTGGCGTCCACCACGTAGAGGTCGCCCTGCTCGGGGCCGTCACCGCATGCGCCGCTGCCCCAGCCGCCGACGATGTGGGTGAGATCGGGTGAGAAGACCGGGGGACTCCAGTGCTGGTCACGCACGCAGTCCCCTGATGGCGCGGCCATATGGGTGACCTGATGCGCCGCCGCGTCGTTGACGCTGGCCCAGATCTGGCCAACGCCGGCGCTATCCTGCTGGAACCATGCCAGGGCATGAGGCGGTGGTGTTGGTGTGGCTGTGGGGCCATGTGGGGTGGGCGTTCCAGTGGCGGAGGGTGAGCCGAGGGCACACCCAAAGAAGACAATCGCGCCCGAAAGCAGGGCGCCTACGGCGATGAGTCCTGCGCGAGATCGCATCTGAGCTCTCCTGTTATCCGGAGTGCCGCCCACCAGCCACACGCTGGCGACCCGGTCAGGGTCAAACCACCCCACACACCCCGCGATAGTGTGCACAGTGTATCGCACAAGACGGCTGTCCGCTATAGCTTTCCTCACACTTTTGGAATCCGCTTATTCACCCACGTCGCGACGAGCAGCCAACACGATGGCCACGACCGCGAAGATGGTGGCGTAAAGGGTGATGACGACTATGGCATGGGTGGCGGTGACGGGCACGAGTGGCATGAGGCCAAAGCCGCTCACCCGCGGTGTCGAGCCACCTGGCCCCGCCGAGGCAAGGCCGTTGTTCGGCACGAGATAGTCTGGCAGGCGGTTGAGCAACAGGCCAAGGGAGTATGCCGAGAGCTCGCGCCAGAAATCCTGGTGCGTGATCTGATAGGCGACGTTGAGCGCGATGATGGCCAGATTATCCACAGCGAACCAGCTCAGCCCCACCGCCAGCCCAAAGGCCAGGGAACGTCCGACCACCGAGGCGGCAATGCCCAGCAGCAGGGTCGCACCCATGCTGATGAGCACGCAGAGCGCATAGTAGGCGGTATCGCTCCAATAGTGCCCATTCAGTGCCGTCCAGGGCGCGCTGCTGCCGGCGAGCGCGCGCACGACGACGACCCCGAAGCCGAGCTGGATGGCGCATCCCCAGATGAAGAGGCCCAGGCCGGTGAGGGCCAGAGTGAGCGTCTTGGCGCCCAACAGCTGCACCCGGCCCACGCCACGGGCCAGCACGACACGCAGGCCCTGCTGATAGTCGAGACCGACCACGTGAGCCGTGAGCACCAGAAGAAAGATGCCGCTGAAGATGCGCACCAGCGAGAGATCGCCTTCCATCACGTTGTAGAGCCCGCCGAGGGGATCAGCGCGCAGCTGGTCGGCTGTGTGCGGGCCGGTGGCCAGCACGAGCTGCAAGACGGCGAGGATGCCCGTGTAGAGCAGGGCCATGAGCCAGGTGATGCGCAGTCGCGTGATCTTGCGCGCCTCGCCGCGCAGCAGGCCCAGAAAGCTGGCGCGCGCTGCTGTGGTGGTCGAGGTGGTCAGCGCCGCTGTCGAGATATTCATGGTGGTGGCCGCGATCCCTTCTCGTGTTGGCCTATGCGGAAGGCTGTTGGGTGAGCCGGAGGAAGATCTCTTCGAGGCTCTCGGTCCGCTCGGTGATGCCGCCAGGCGCGAAGCCCGCGCGCACGAGGAACAGATTGAGGCTGGCGCTCTGCTGATCAGGCGCGGGCGTGATGATCTGGCCATCGGTGGTCATCCGCGCCAGCCGTCCCCATGGCTGCGCCTGGATCATCGCCAGAGCCTCGGCGGGACGGTCCACGCTGACCAGGAGCTCACCCTGGCCACGTACCAGCTCGTCAACGGTGGACTCTCTGATCAGCTTGCCGTGATTGATGATGGCGACGCGATCGCAGGTCTGGCGCACCTCGCCGAGCACGTGGCTGCTGATGAAGATCGTCTTGCCTTCCGCCGCCAGGCGTCGCAGCAAGTCGCGCATCTCGACGATGCCGGCGGGGTCCAGGCCGTTGGCGGGCTCGTCGAGCACCAGCAATGCCGGATCATGCAGCAGCGCGATGCCGATGCCCAGTCGTTGCTTCATGCCGAGCGAATAGGTGCGTGCCCGGTCGCCGTCCCTGCCACGCAGGCCGACGAGCTCCAGCACGGCATCCAGCCGGGCCTCGCTGACGCCGCCGAGCGCATCGGCGAAGGTGCGCAGGTTGTCGCGCCCAGACATGTAGGGGTAGAAGGCAGGCTGCTCGATGAGTGCCCCCACACGCGGTAAGACCCGCCTGCCCTCGCTGGCGAGATCGAGCCCAAAGATCTCGACGGCGCCGGCACTAGGAGCGATCAGCCCCAGCGCCATGCGGATGGTGGTCGTCTTGCCCGCGCCATTCGGCCCGAGGAAGCCATAGACTGAGCCGCGAGGCACAGCGAGGCTCAGGGCATTCACGGCGAGCCGATCGCCATAGCGGCGGGTGAGGGCGCGCAGGCGCAGCGCGGCGCCATCCGCGTGTGCGAGTTCTGGCGGTTCTGCGTGAGTGGCGGGCATCATAGGGCGCATGGTCTCCTCCTGTAATGGGCAAGTCCTAGTATTTCGCGACATGATATATCGCATCACGTACTATATCGTGCGACGTAATAGTAGCCAATCTCGCGGCGGGCGTCAAGTGGGCTTGACCTTCCAGCGATGGGAAGGTCTATGCTTGGGCGTGAAGGGGCAAGGTGAGCGCATGCGACAGAGGCAGATATCCGGCGGGCTGACCATTGGCCAGCTTGCCACGCTGACAGGCGTCAGCGCCAAAGCGATCCGCTATTACGAGGATATCGGGCTGCTCCCACGGCCACCGCGCGGGGCGAATAGCTATCGCCGCTATGGGACACCCGATGTCAGCCGTCTCCACCTGCTGCGCCGCATTCGCCTGCTAGGCGTGCCCCTGGCCGTCGCGAAGCCACTCCTGCTGGGCGCCACCGACGCGCAATGCGCCGAGGTGCGTGAAGATCTGCTGGCGCTGGTGGAGAAGCGCCTGGAAGTCATCGACCAGGAGATAGCCGAGCTGCGGCAGCTGCGCTTAGATGTGGTGAGCTATCAGCGCGCGCTGCTAGACTGCCATATCGAGTCGAGCGAGCCTTTTCGTGAGTGTGAGGATATGAGCTGCATCGTCACCCTTGACGCTGCGCCAGGAGGAATGCCCGATGATTGCGTATGACGACGAGCCGTGTGACTGCCCCTGCTGTGGGGGTACCGGCGGCACCTGCTGCTAGATGACATGCGAGAGGGGCACGGCGCCGTGCCCTTCTTTGCGTCAGCTGAAGTGATGGAGGCGGCTGTGCGAGCCACCCGAGGGCTCAGTTACCAGAGCGGCGGTGATTCCGAGCGGGCGCGGACGCATCACTCTAGGCTCGCTGCTGCGCGGCGCCGTTGAGATCGAAAGTCAACGGATATTCTCCTTAGTCGTCTCCGCAAGATTCCAACGACGGGCACACTCTAGCAATAGCATATCGGATGATCAAACGTGATGCGCGACAGCCACATGGGAGCGGAGCACAGCTTGACAGGTACAGATGGCCAAGCTAGAC
>DASWAC010000349.1:0-4169 GCA_036391335.1 Ktedonobacterales bacterium | reverse complement strand
GGGAGAGTCCACATCGAAAGTATAGAACATATGTTCTATAAATAGAACGCAAATAGGACATGCGTCGCCACATGGAGGATTTCTGGTGGTGGGCGGCACTCACCTGCCTGGCAGGCGAATGCGGCGGGCCGCTACCCGCCCGCGTGTGATCGCTCGACGATGCTGCGTGGCTCAGCTCACGCCGACATGGAAGGCCACATGTGTGGGCAGCGCCGAACCATCGTCGTTGAAGACCTCCCACCGGCTGGTGCTGGCGTTATGGCAGACATCGCTGATGCTCGCGCTTGCCCGCAGGATATCTGACCTTGGGTCGCCGGCGCGGTAAGCAAGGTCACCATTAGAAGGAGAGGCGGATTTCCGCCCGCGATTCATGGCGCCCGTTGACCCGGCGCAGTAGCAGGTGGTACGCTGGCCTCATGCAAGCCATCATCATCTTCTCAGCCCGGTAAGCTACGGCGCACCTTCTTACCCACGGGCATACGAGAGCTTTCGCCAAAACGCGCCGCCACATGCTCACCTTCGCTCACCTGAGACGGTGAGCCATCCGCTGTGGCCCAGCTCTCCCCCTCCTCGCGCCGTGCTCCTCTTCTTTTCTCGCTCGACTGAGCCTACCGGAGCACTTTCCTGATGATGGATACAGATACCCTTGCGCCCGCAGCGCCGCCATCGCTGTGGCACAACCATGACTTCACGAAGCTGTGGGCCGGGCAGACCGTCTCGCTCTTTGGCACCCTGCTCTCACGCGTTGCGCTGCCGTTCATCGCCGTGCTGCTGCTGCACGCGACCGCCGCGCAGATGGCCGTGCTCACCGCGCTGGAGGTGATTCCGGCGATGCTGCTGGGGCTCTTCGTGGGGCACCTGGTGGACCGCACGAGCCGGCGGATGGTGATGCTGCTGGCGGATAGCAGCCGGGCCATCGTGCCCATCGTGATCACGCTGGCCTATGTGACGCACACCCTGCGCCTGGAGCACCTCTACGTGGTGGCGGCGCTCATGAGCGTGCTGACCGTCTTCTTCGATGTAGCGTATCCCGCGTATCTGCCCACCGTGGTGGGGCGCGCGCACCTGCTGGCGGGGAACACCCGGATGGAGGCCAGCGCAGCCTTGGCGGAGGTTGGCGGCTTTAGCCTCTCGGGCGTCGTCGTGCAGATGCTTGGCGGTCCCTTCGCGATGGTGATCGACTCGCTGACCTACGTGGTCTCGGCAATCTCACTGGCCTTCATCCGCACGCCAGAGCCCGCGCGTGAGCCGGTAGCCTCTCATGATGACGAGGTGAAGCGGCCGGGTGAGATCTGGGCCGGTGCGCGCGCGATCACCCGTGAGCCACTGCGGCTGGCGCTGGCGAGCGCAGAGGCGCTGACCGGACTGGCGCAGAACATGATAGGCACAGTGTTTTTCATCTTCGTCGCGCGCGACCTGCCGCTGCATCCGGCAGAGCTGGGCGTGATCTTCGGGATTGGTGGCGTGGCTTCCTTCCTGGCGGCACTCTACGTGCCGAGGCTGACGGCGCGGTTCGGCGTGGGGCGGGTGATCGTGCTCGCGGGAGGCATCGCCGCGGCGGCCAGCTTCCTCTTGCCGCTGGCGCGCGGGCCCGTGTGGGTGCTGATCGCGATTCTCGTCATCGGGCAGCTTTCCGATGCGCCGGCGACGATGGCGATCATCAATCGCAATAGCCTGCTGCAGGCGATCACGCCAGACGCGCTGCAGGGCCGGGTTCACGGGGCGGTGCGCGCCGTCGCGGCCTTCGCGAATCTGGCGGGCATCATGCTGGGTGGCGTGCTGGGGTCGGTGCTGGGCGCACGCAGCACCATCGCCTTCGCGTGTGTGGTCGAGGTCGGCGTCGTGCTGCTGCTGGCGCTCTCGCCCGTGCGTCGTGTGCACACGATGCTGACAACTCCGCTGGAGTAGTCACCCCGGGCTTGCGCATCCTCCCCTTCCACCGCCAGGAAGGGGATGCGCTGCCCGGCATGTGCCGCTACTGGCCGGCGGCGGGTGAGCTGAAATATCCACCACCGGTGAAGGCCCATGCCGTGGAGCCACTTGCGGCGTTGAGCGCAAAGACATGGCCATCACTGGAGCCGGAATAGACGAGGTTTTGCGCGGCGGCGAGCCAGGGCCTGGTCGCGCCGCTGGTGGTGAACTTCCACTTGAAGGCGCCGCTGCTGGAGTCGAGGCCGAAGATCACGCCGTTCGTGGCCTCGCCGACGAGCACACTGCCGACGAGCACCGGCGTCCCGACCGTATCGCCGGCGCTATATTTCCACTTCTGGCTTCCGCTGCTCTCGTTGATTCCGTAGAGATTGTGGTCGACCGAGCCGATGGAGACGACACCGTTGGCGATCAGTGCACGGCTGAGGATCTGCCCACCTGTTTGGAACATCCACTTCCTCTGCCCGTTCCCCGCATTCACGGCGTGCAGCTGGCCGCCATCGTTGCCCACATAGACGACGCCATTGCTGACGGCCGGGGTGGCCCACTCGATGGCCGATCCAGTGTTGTATTTCCAGGCGATCTGCCCGTTGCTGACATTGATTGCGTAGAGCTGCGAGTCGGTCGAGCCGACATAGGCAACGCCGTTGGTGGATGCCGCTCCCGACGTGACGCTGCCGCCGGTGGTGACCTTCCACTTCTGGACGCCACTGCCCGCGTCGAGGCCATAGATGTTCCCATCGTCGGCGCCGACGACCACAACGCCGCTCTCAAAGGCGGGTCGCCCCGCGATGCCGCCGACTGGCCCGAAGCGCCAGACCAGGTTGCCGGCGTTGAGGGCATAGACAAAGCCGCCATCGGTGCCGAAGTAGACTGTGCCGTTGCTGACGATGGGCTTGTTGGCGCTCGCCGCGGGATATTGCCAGCGCTTCTGTCCACTCGCGGCGTTGATGGCATAGAAATTGCCATCCCCAGAGCCGGCGTAGACAGTCAGTGTGCTCAGCGGCGGGGTTGGCGTGCCATTCCCGCTGCCTCCGCCGGTCGTCGCGGTGGGCTGCCCGGCGCCGCCTGGGGTGAGTGTGCCGGCGGTGGCGTGGGGAGTCACCGTGCCAGTGCTTGTGCTGCTCGTGGCGCTAAGCGCGCAGCCAGCGCTTGTCAAGATGATGGCGCAAAGACCGGTGAGCAGTCGCGTGGCTGCCCATTGCTTGCTATACATGACGATTCGTCCTTCTTGTTCAGAGAAGCCCCGCCAAGCAGGCGAGGCTGGCCCTCACTATGTCGCTGCCAGCTTCCGCTGTCAAGTGAGCAGCATCACACTTTGTGCCTGATGAGGTGGACGCTCGCGCGAGGGGGTATCCAAGATGCCCCCTCGCCAGCGGATATCATGTGAGCCGGATGAGAATCATCTCAGGCGAACCTCGTTTTCTTGCGCTGGCGATGGCCCATCGGGCACACTGTTGGCACGCGACAGGGACAGCATGATGAGGAAGGCATGATGGATGGGGAAGCTCACGGCGCTGCTGAAAACGACGGCGGGCAAGATTGGCGTAGGAGTGCTGGCGCTGCTGCTGATCGGCGGGGTGTGGTACTACATCGCGGGGGGCAACACAGGGAGCGGGAAGCCGCTCACGGTGCCGACGGTCACCGTGGCTGCCAATACACTGGAGTTCAAGATCGACCAGAGCCAGTCCCAGGTGAGCTTTACCATTGGTGAGGTATTGCGTGGCAGCCCAAACACGGTGGTGGGGAAGACAAGCCAGGTGGTGGGCTCGATCTACGTGAATAAGGATCACCCCACCCAGGTGACGGTGAGCGATGTCGCCGTCAACGTGGCCTCGCTGGTGACGGATGACGACCTGCGCAACCGCACCCTGCGCAACTCGATCTTGCAGACGAATGACCCCAGCAATGCGACCACGACGTTTCATCCCACGGCCATCACGGGCCTGCCCGACACGGTGAGCCTGGGGCAGACGTTCTCCTTCAAGATCACGGGTGACCTGAAGATCAAAGGCGTGACCAAGTCTGAGACGTTCGACGCGACGGTCACCATCGTGAGCGAGAGTCAGATGAAGGGGCAGGCCAAGGTGGTCGTGCTCTACAAAGATTTCGGCATCGGCATTCCCAATGTGCCACAGGTAGCCGAAGTGACCGACCAGGTGACCCTCGAGATTGACTTCGTGGCGAACCGGGCCTAGCCCGCGGCGAAGGAGACGCCTCGCACTCCATGCGCTCGCGTG
>DASWAC010000348.1:0-2088 GCA_036391335.1 Ktedonobacterales bacterium | reverse complement strand
GTCTTTACTGCCTCGCAATGCTCGGCTCATCCTCTTGTTGAAATACAGCGCATAGGTCGCCATGATCGGCAAGAAGAGGAAGACGATCAGGGTCAGCGCGACATTGATCCTCAGCAAGATGATGAAGGCGCCAGTGACCGTCAGACAGGTGGTGACGATATCCTCGGGTCCATGATGATAGAGCTCAGCCAGCGCGAAGGTATCGTTGGTGATCCGTGTCATCAGCTGACCAGTTCGCTCTTCGTCATAGAAGCCAAATGAGAGCTTCTGATAGTGCTCGAAGAGCTCGCGGCGCATGTCGCCTTCCATCCTGGCGCCCATCAGGTGCCCCTGGTAGTCCACGAACATGGTGCACAAGGCATGGATGCCCACCAGCGCGACCATGAGCGCGCCCATAAGGTAGATATCGTGCACGTGAGACGCGGCGTCCCCGAGGAGGTCTTTCGTGACGTAGCGGGCGCACAATGGGAGGATCAGCGTGACCGCCGATATCACCAGCGCGCAGCCCATATCCGCGAGAAATAGGCCCACATATGGCCTGTAGTAAGACAAGAACTTCTTGGCTCGCGGGCGCGCCGACTCACGGGCGGCGGTCGCGGCGCTGGCTGTTGCCACGGCAATGCTGTGGGTCGCTGGGACGTTGGGTATATCTTGCGAGATCGAATCAGGTGACGGCAAAAGGGAGCTCCTCATGGTGATGTTCAGGCCATTGCGGCCCGCGGCTGGCAGGCACAGGTCATCCCGCGTCGCGATCAGCGAGCGGAATCACTGGATGAGGGTGCGCAGCAGCGAACACCAGCAGAGGCGGCCGGGCAGGGACAGAGAATGCCGCTATCCCGGAGACATGGCAGCTGGGGGCTAGAGAGGATGCGCATGCCGAGCAAGCAACATGGCGCGGCATGATTACTCAGCGTCTACAGCAACGAGGCATCCTCGTAGGCGCTCCACACCACTAGGCGGGGCGCTGATGCTGCGCATGGCATATTCGTGGGCATCTCCCCACATCTCCTCTCATCAGGCAAGACAGGGGCACCTGCGTCGGTGAGACGATCTGGCGCCCAAGCTGATGATACTGCCGCGAGAGGCGCCTGCGCTGTCAGATTTTTGCATGTGTTCTCACTCGTCGGGAGGGTGTGGCTGAGGTCTGGGTCATCATCCATGCCTCACGCCAGATCGAAGCCTGGACGCAGCAAGGGAAGATGAGACACATCCTCTCACCAGCGCGCTGCCCATAGGCTTCGTGGCTGGCATGCGCCTGCTGCTCGACGGCTGAGGCGCTAGCCTTTTAAACGCTGCCCCGCCAGCACGCGCTCGATCGCCCCACGGATGCGTCGCTCACGCGTGGGCGCCGTCTTCGCCTCGGCAATCCACTGGAGATAGTGCTTCTGATGGGAAGAGGCCATGCGCGTAAAGGCGTCGCTCGCTGCCGGCTCCGCTGCCAGGGCATCGCGCACATCATCGGGAATCTCGACGGCGCGTGGGGCCGTGTCGACTTCGAGCTCCACCGAGACGCTAGAGCCGGGGCCAGCGCCTGCCGCCTCGCGCAGGGCGCGATTTACCACGAGGTAGTGCCGGCCATCGCCGTGGGGCAGCGCGACATTGGCATAGGTCTGCTCATTGATGGCGCCCTTCACATTGATGCGCCCCTTGACGCCTGTGAGCGCGACGAGATCAACGGGGATATCCACATAGCACCAGGTGCCCGTGCCCTCGGGACGGATGATGGTTGCCTCGAAGCAGATGGGGCTCATGAAGGGCTACCATCCTCGCTCGCCGGCATCGGCATCGTGGCGTTCTGCTGCATCACCCAGCCATTCCCATCGGGATCGCTGAATGTGAAGTAGCGGCCCCACGGCGCGGACTCCACAGCAGTGACCGCAACCCCGCGCTCGGTGAGCGTCTTATGCGCGTCATCCACATCGTCGGTGCTCAACACCATGCCATCCAGGCTGCCGGCGGGCATGCCCTCGAACCAGGTCACCAGCGTGAGCGAGGTCTGCGCGCCTGCCGGTCCCACCTGAATCCACCGCGTGTCGCCCATGTAGGGAGTGTCACGCACCACGACGAAGCCGAGCTTTTCGACATAGA
>DASWAC010000347.1:0-4309 GCA_036391335.1 Ktedonobacterales bacterium | reverse complement strand
CCCCTCTCCTGCGGGAGAGGGGGAAGGGGGTGAGCGCAGCGAGCCCGGCGTGCGGAGGAGGCGACCTGCGCAGCCGGGTAGCGGGTGCGGCGCTCTGCCCCGCCGTCCTAGCAGGGGGCCGGTGACGGTGTCGGCATCCCCGGTGTCGTTGTAGGTATTGGTGTGGCTGTTGGGCACGCTGGCTTTGTCGCCGTCACTGTGGGCGCGGGACCCTTGCTCACGATGATCTTCACCTGGGTGCCTGGCGCGACCGGTGAGCCGGCGATGGGATCCTGACTGATGACCGTGTCGTAGGGCACTGTCGGATCAAACTGATATGGGGGGATCTGGCAGATCAACGGCTTGCTGCCACTGGTGCCGACTGCCTGCACGATCAGGTTACAGGCATCGCTATGGTTCTTCCCGACCACATCCGGCACGGTGATCGTGCCCGGACCGGCGCTGACCGAGAGTGTGATCGAGCTGCCCACCGGCACGAGGGAGTTCGGCGGCTTATCCTGATCGATTACCGTCCCCTTGGGGTTGGCGTTCGGGACATCCTTCTCGATGATCTTCAGGCCAGCCGCCTGGGCCTTCGTCTGGGCCGCGTCTATCAGGCTGGCGGTGAAGTCAGGCACCTTGACCATTTGGACGGTAGCCACCGGGGTGGGCGAGGGACCTTGAAAGAGCTTGCCGCCATAGGCGATGGTAGCGATGACGAGGCACGAGACCAAGAGCACGGCCACGGCGCTGGCGATGATGATCGGCATATTGCCACTGCGACGCTCATCGTCGGGCCGGCGCGGAAAGTTCCCATTGCCGTTCCCGCCGCCAGGGCCACGCGGTGGGCCACCAGGGCGGAACCCAGGGGCCGGACCAAACTCTGGCTCACGTCCGGGCAGGTCCATCATCGGGCGGCCTCGACCGTTGGGTCCACCGCCACGCGGGCCGCTATTGGGCGCGCCGCCACCCAACTGCGAGCGCGGCCCCCCTGAGGGACCCGTCCACGGGGCGGGGGTGCCCGGCGCGGCGCGATTGCTCGCGGCGCTGGCCACGGTGCGACGACCGGATGAGCGCATATAATTCGAGAGCGCGGCGGCCAGCGTGTCGCCATCGCGGAAACGGTCGCGGGGATCCTTTTCGAGGCAGCGCATGATGATGCGCTCGATGGGCTGCGAGATGCGCGGATTGATGCGTGAGGGCGGCTCGGGCATATCCTGGATGTGCCGCATGGCCACCGCCACCGGGGTATCCCCATCGAAGGGAGTGCGACCAGTGAGCATCTCATACATCACGATGCCCAGCGCATACACGTCGGCGGCGGGGTCCACCACCTCGCCCTGGGCCTGCTCTGGCGCATAATATTGCACCGTGCCCAGCGTCATGCCGGTGGTGGTCAGGCGCTCGGCCTGGGCATCGCTATACATGCTGGCGATGCCAAAGTCAGTCAGCTTGACGACGGTGCCGTTCTCGTTCAGCAGCACATTCTGTGGCTTCACGTCGCGGTGCACGATGCCCCGGCGGTGGGCAGCGCCCAGGGCCAGGGCCACATCGTGGGCGATCTCGACGGCGCGCTCATTGGGCAGGATGCCGGTGCGCTTCAGATAGCGGCGCAGGTCGGTCCCGTCGATGAATTCCATGACGATGAAATAGGAATCACCGCTTTGGCCATAGTCGTAGACCTGCACGATGTTGGGGTGTTGCAGGGCCGAGGCGGCGCGCGCCTCGCGCTGGAAGCGCGTGACGAACTTGGGGTCGGAGCTGTAGACTTCGCGCAGAATCTTGACCGCGACGATGCGCCCCATGCGGAGGTCGACAGCGCGGTAGATAGTCGCCATGCCGCCACGGCCGATGGGATCTTGCATCTCATATCGGTCGGCTATGACGTCTTCCATACGCCTCCCCAGTGCGGTCGCTCCGCTCCGCGCGGCCGATTGGTGGCACCACCATTTGTAAGCCGCGCGCCGAGGGGCACGCGGGCCACGCCTAATTTACCGCTCACCCGTGAGCATGTCAAGCGCGGTGAGATGTCTGGCGGGCTTCCGAGCGGCAGGCCATGCCACAGTGTATCATGCCGCGCCCAACTCGCTACACAAATGCCTTATCTCATGCCAGGCACGGCTGCCGGCCACATCATTCTACCGAGAAATCATGCGAATAACTGTGATCTAGCTCATAGCACTTCGGTTGCCAGCACCGTATATTTTGCTTGCTTATGATTCTCTGCCCAGTCGAAGGGAAGGCTCCCATGACCACCTCGCCGCGTGCCCGGCACGCCATCGCCAGCGGACTCCTCGCGATCGCCATCGTCTTCTTTGGCTGTGCGCTCGGCAGCCCTAGCTCCTCGAGCACCAGCACTCATACCCCCGGCCTGGGGACGCCCGGCAGTGGTGGCAGCAGTGGTGGCGGAGGAGGAGGTGGTGGTGGCGGTGGCGGCGCGCCCACGGCGACACCCACGCCCCCGCCGCACGCGCTGGCCTGGTATCAGATAGACTCGCACAATGTGCCCCAGATTTGGGCCAGCCTCAGTGGGGCCACGCCAACCCAGATCACCCACGTGGCCGCGGACGGATCTGCATGCGCGGACCAGATCGCGTGGAGTCCGCCGGTCTTCTCGCCTGACCTCACCCACATCGTCGCGGCGCTGGGCAGCTTTGGCTGCGGCGATGGCAACCTCTACGGCCCACTCTCGATCATCACGGTCGCGTCGGGCACGGTCTCGGCAGTGCCCAGCGCGGGCACGGCTGGCGACAACCAGATCAGCCTGAGCACCCGCACCGCCGGCTTCGTGAGCAACAGCACGGTCTGGTGGCTCAGCCAGGGCAACGTCTATGAGTATACGCTCGGTGGGTCTTCGACCCTGGTGGGGGGCCTTGCCAGCGGGCCGGCGTATCCTGTGGACGCCACCGTGCGCGGGAACATCCTCTTCTACGCGATGAGCACCTTCACCAGCGGCGGCATCGGCGGCTCCTATGCCTATGCGCTGCAGCGCTATGACCTGAGCGCGCACACATCTGTTGGCGGGTCGATCAACCTCGGCGGCGCCACCGGCTGCTCATGCTCGCCAGGCGACCGGCTGAATCCCGGCTTTGATGTCTCGCACGATGGCACGCATGTCGTCTATCAGCGCACGACGGCGAGCGGCAGCACGACATCCACCGGCATCGCCAGCTCGCAGTTCTTCTATGCGAATGCCGATGGGAGCGGGGCAAGCCAGATCGCGCACTACGTCGCCACGAACGCCTTTGCCTTCGTGCTGCTCTCACCCAACGGCCAGCTCGTCGCGCTGTCGGGCGCCACGCCCTCGCCCAGCGTGATCTCCGCCAGCGTCACCTCGCCCGGCACCTCCGGCGATCCCAACCTGCATTTCTACAGCCCGGATGGCAACAGCTATCCCGTCTGGAAGTGGGATAACTCGACCTTCTGGTCAGGCACACAGCGCGCCGCCGGCTATCCGCTCTCCGGCAACCTGGAGCACTTCAACGTGGGCACCTCGGCGGGTTCCGTCGGTGTGTCGGGCGCGTATAACCCCTGGTATACCATCGGCGCGTGACCCGCGAGAGCCGTGCCCATCGTCCCTAGTGCCCTCCTCGCTTCGGTGGGGAGGGCCGCGGCATGGAAAGCGCACACGGCGACAGCCAGCCTGAAAGTCTCACCCTTGCTACCACGCTCGCACAGCGCTGTGCGAGGGCCGCGAATGCGAGCGGCGCACGAGCGCGCTGAGGAGCAATGGACCTTAGAAACGGCTCCGGCTATTCCGGGCAAATCCAAGCATCTGGGCTATTAGCCGGAATCTGCGCCTTCATGGCAGGGGTAGCGCATGGGATCCCCGACCATTTGCGTACCTGCGAGGTCAGCATGATGGGGTGGCCAAAGGGGATGAAGTCAGACTTTACCCCGCTGGAGGTGACGCTAAAGGAAAAGGTGTAGGTGCCGTTTGCCGTGGGTGGTGTGATGGCGACATTCATGATGACGCTCTGGCCGGGCTGCAAGGTTACCGGCAGTGGTGGGTAGGGATGGCCCCCCGAGCCCGCCTGCACGAGCCTAGCGGGTGCAATCACGCCAGCGCCATCATGCGCGCCAAACGTGGCTTCGAGCCACTCATCCGCGTCGAAGCCCCCGCCACAGCCAGCTTCGGTGAGCTGTCCGCTTTGGAATTTCGGTGCGCAGATGTCATAGGTGTTGCTCGTTCCGGAGACGGGGGTAAAACTGTCAATCTTCACCCTGGCGTCATCCACCTGCTGAGGTGCGGTGAAAGAGACGTTGCACACGTCCAGTAGAAAGCCAGCGCTGAGAGAAGGGTTCACACGGGGATAAGGAAAGGTGTCAA
>DASWAC010000346.1:0-9949 GCA_036391335.1 Ktedonobacterales bacterium | reverse complement strand
CGCGATGATGGGCGCACCGGCCAGCGTGGTGCCCTCCATGCAGGCGGTGATCTCTTCACGCACGAGGTCCAGCCAGTCAGGCTCGACGAGATCGGCCTTGGTCAGCGCGACCACCCCACCGGGCACGCGCAGCAGATCGAGAATGGCTAGATGCTCGCGCGTCTGCGGCATGATGCCCTCATCCGCCGCGACGACGAAGAGGGCCAGGTCGATGCCGCCCGCTCCGGCGAGCATGTTGCGGATGAACGCCTCATGGCCGGGCACATCCACGATGCTGGCCTCACGTCCACTGGGCAGTGTCACCCAGGCGAAGCCCAGGTCGATCGTCATGCCACGCGCTTTTTCCTCGGCCAGGCGGTCAGGATCGATCCCTGTGAGCGCTCGCACCAGCGTGGATTTCCCGTGATCCACGTGGCCTGAGGTGCCGATGCATGTCATAGTGTCCTGCTATTGCACGGGGCGCTGGCCCTGCAGCTCGGTGAGGCGCGCTCGCGCGACGGCATTGGTGGGATCCTGCCGGGCGAGGTTGCGATAGACGCGCGTAGCCTGCTCATATTCTCCAACTGAATAATAGGTCTGGCCGAGCATATCATACGCCTCGGTGCTGGCCTTATCCATCGCGATGAGCTGCTGCAGCGCCGCCACTGCCTCGCGGGTCTGCCGCGTGCGGAAGAAGAAGCGCGCGACGACGGTCTGCTGCTCGATGGCGGCAGGCACGAACTGCGGGCCCATCTCCAGGCAATATTGCACATATTCCTGGCGCAAATCCATATTGTCAGGAGAATAATCCATCCCCTGCCGCAGAATGCCCATGGCGTCTTGCTGATGACCCATGCCCCAGCAAATCGTCGCCATGCGGTCACACACCAGGGCCGCATCCCCCATCTGCCCGCGTCGGACGTGAATCTCGACCAGGTTGCGCAGCTCGGCCAGCGATTCATCCAGCAGGCCACGGTCACGCTGCAAGTCAGCGATCTCGCTGCGAATGCCGGGCTCCTCCGGGGCAACCCGCGCCATCTCACGCAGCACGGCGACGGCATTTTCCACCTGGCGGTTCTCTCGATAGTGTCGCGCCAGCTGGTGATAGTCGTTGAGGGAATCCACTGGGTTGGCGTGCCGCGCGCCGATCTCCGCGATGGCGGCATAGACCTCGCTTTGCTGCGTGCGCTGCGCGTTGGCCGCCGCGGCGATGGATTGCCCGCGAGCGACCTGGCCGGAAATCTGATAGGCCCGCGAGAGCAGGGTGGAGATCTCCACCTCGGGACTCTGGCGATCCTCACCGTCGGTGCGTGGCCGCGCACCCCACACAGCGGGATCAGGCGCCGCGCGCCGGGCCCACGCCAGCGCGTCTTCGAGGTCTTGCACGGCGGCGGTGGCGCTATTCACGTCACCACGGCCCACGAGCACCTGGGCCAGCGCAAAGCGGCCGAGCACCTCCATTCCGGGGAGCTGCGCCGTCTGCTGGAAGGCCGTCTGCGCTTCTTGCGCACGTCCGGCGGCCAGATGCACCTGACCCAGCGCGAAGCGGAGATCACCATTCGTGGGGTTAAGCTCGATGCTCTGCAGGTAGTCTTGCACGACCTCGGAATAGGAGGCGAAGCGCTCCATGCGCAGGGTGCGCAGCGCGCGGGTGAGCAACTCCATGGCGGCGGCGCGTGCCTGGCTGGTCTGCGCCCCAGGCATGCTAGAGCCAAATGAGGTCGTCGCGCCACTAGCCACGGCGATCTGCAGCCGCGCCAGCGCACGTGGATTATTCGGCTCGACCTGCAACACCCGCTGCAGCTCGGTCACCGCATGCTGGGGACGTCCCCCACGGAGCAAGGCGCCCGCATAGCCCAGGCGCACCTGCATATTGTTCGGGAAGGTGAGCAGCGCCTGCTCATACTCTTGGATGGCGCGCTCGGCATAGCCCAGCCGCAGATACGAGTCCGCCGCGGCGATGCGCTCGTCGAGCGCCTCCTCACCACGACCCAGGCGCACCAGGGTGTCGATGAGCTTGGCGCGGTAATTCAAGTTGTTGGGGTCGAGCTGCAAGATGCGACGATAGGCGCGCACCACGTCATCCATCCGCCCGATGGTCTGATACTGGTCGATCAGCACGGCATATTTCGCGACGGCCTGCTCGGTCTTGCCCTGGCGCGCATAGATCTCGGCCAGCAGCAGATGGATGTCGAGGAATTGCGGCGCGAGCTCCATGACGCGCAGGCACTCCTCGATGGCGGGCGTCAGCAGACCGTGGGCGACGTAATTCACGATGTCTTCAATGGTGCGGGCGACCTGCGTGCGCAACGGCTCAGGGAGCTGCTGGGCGCTGGCGCGCGCCTGCGCTGTGCCCCCACTCAGGTTGTCGATGATCTGTCCCAGCCGGTCGTCGGCACTTGGCACACCCGGCACATGCTGATAGCCCGTGCCGCCAACCACTGCGTTATAGCCGCCACCTAGTGGGGGCGAGCCCGAGGGCATGCCGCGCGCGGCGTTCGTGGGCCCCAGGCCCGAGCGGTTGCCCGCGTTGCGCTGGGGGATGGCGCTGCGTGATGGGTTCGCCGGACGGCGACGGCGCTGCTGCTGGTTGGGCGCCGAGCCCAGCACGTCGCGCTGCATCTGCTCCACGTCGCGCATCTGCGACGTCCACCCCTGGCTGCTGACAAACCGGCTGAGCGCCGAGAGGATGGTCTCCGCGCCGGCCATATCGCCGGCCTCGCGGTGCACTTCCGCGGCCTCCAGACACAGCTGCATCAGCTGATCGGCATCGTCCTGCTGCAGCGCGTCGAGGCGCACGCGGTCCACAGCCTCGTCGAAATATTGCGCGGCTTCATGCAGATTGCCCATCGCGCGAGAGCACTGGCCCAACGCATAAAAGCACGAGAGCGCGTATTCAGGGTCGTCGAGCAGGGTGCTAAATTGTTCCGCTGCCTGGTCCCACCGGCTGGTTTCCTGATACATCCAGCCCGCGAAGTAGCGCAGATCGGGGCGCTCGACGCCATTGTCCAGCAGCTCCTCGCAGATGCTCAGCGCGTCATCCAGGTGCCCGGCGTTTTGCAGGGCTTGGGCTTCTTCGAGGGCCATGGTGACCTCAGAGCCACTCATGCGCGACCGGTTGCCACGGCGGCCGCCGCGTGGTGTGGGCTGGTCGTAATCATCATCCCAGCCTGGTCTCCTGGCCATGACGCTCTCCCTGAAATAGTCTCACCTGATAGGCATTTCACCGGCTGCCGCATGCGCTGGCAACATAGTCCAGCAGACAGCATACGCCACCGCATCACGATTGCATAATGGGACGGGAAAACTGGCTGAGGAGCCCCCGCACGCATCAGGTCTGGCTAGCCGCGATAGTTCGTGAATTGCAGGGCAACAGGATAGTCCTTGCCGCGCAGAAAGGCGATCACCGCCTGCAGATCGTCGCGGCTCTTCCCCGTCACCCGAACGGCGTCACCTTGAATCTGCGGCCGCACCTTGGGGAAGGTCTCGCGAATCTGCTTCGAGATCTCACGCGCCAGCTCTGGCGCGATGCCCTTCTGCAGCTTGATCTCCTGACGCGCCCGTCCGCCAGCGGCTGGGGTCACCGTGCCGGGGTTGAGAATCTTGAGCGAGAGGTTACGCTTCACCAGCTTGCTTTCCAGCACGTCACGCACCTGCTTGAGGGTGAAGTCGCTGGCGGACGTGATGGTGATAGCCTCTTTCTCCAGCTCGATGACGGTGTTGGTGTCTTTGAGGTCGAAGCGGGTGCCCACATCACGCCGGGTCTGATCCACCGCGTTCACCAGCTCCTGCTGGTCATAGTCGCTGACGATATCAAAGGTTGGCTCTGCGGCCATGCGAGTGCTCCTCTCTTCGCGGCGGGCGAACGTGCCGCCAAAGGATTGTATCATCTCACTTCCGCTGAGCCACCAGCGGGTAGTCGCCTAGCCCCGTGTAGACCGCGCCGGTGGGTCGTGTCTCACTCTGCATGACCCGCAGCGCGCCCACCATCCACGGCGCCGCGCCGACCTGATGAGACAGCAGCGCGCCTACGGCCTGCGGTCCCTCAGCGCCGCCCAGGCGTGCCAGGGTGAGATGGGGTGAGAATGGCCTGGCATCGAGGGTGTGCCCGGCAGTGGCCAGCCGTGCCGCGAGGTCGGCGCGCAGGGCATGCAGGGCGGGAAGATCCCCCGTGACGCCCAGCCATGCGACCCGTGGCGCGCGCTCAGGCCCGAAGGCGCCAGCCGCGCCCAGGGCGAGGCGAAAGGGAGTATGCGCGCTCGCGACAGCCTGGGTGATGCCGTGCACAGCAGCCAGCGACGCCTCGGCGATCTCACCGAGGAATGCCAGGGTCAGATGCAGCTGCTCGGCGGTCGCCCAGCGCACGGTGGGGATCGCGTGCCTGAGGTCATCCAGCAGGCGTGACAGCTCAGCACGGGCGTCAGGGCCGGGGTCTATGGCAACAAAGATGCGGGGCATGGGATACCTCTTCCTTAACTTGGGTGCGGCCGCTGCCGCTGCGGCATCCATCAGGCGCGTACGATTTGACATAGGGCCTATGCAAGTGGCACAATTGCCTTTGGCGTGCACATGCTGGCTGCCTGATTTTGCGCGGCCTCAAACCTCATCTCAGGGCGACTGCTGGAATTGGCAGACAGGCCAGACTTAGGATCTGGTGACGCAAGTCGTGAGGGTTCGAGTCCCTCGTCGCCCACCAGAGCTCCGGTGACCGGCAGGTGCTACGCTCGTTTGTCATTGCGTGGGTATGCATATGGATCTCGCCTCCCCTTGAAGGAAGCTATCGCGTGGCGAGCATCGCCGCCCAGGCGGCCGGTGGCGCGCGATGGCGAGAGGGAAATTGGTCTTGAACGTCGCGGTAGAACGCACTAGCCCCAATGAGGCCCTGGTCACGGCGGATGTCACCTGGGCAGAGATAGAGAAGGCCTCCGACAAGGCCTATCGCCGCCTCGCACAGCAGTATACTATCCCAGGCTTTCGCAAGGGACACGCGCCGCGATCCATCCTCGAGCACCAAATCGGCACGCGCACGATCTATAGCGAGGCGCTCAACGACGTCGTAGATGATGTCTATCGTCAGGTCATCAAGGAGCACGGACTCACCCCTGTGGCGCAGCCCATCATGGACGCGCCCGACTTCGACGAGGGCCAGCCGTTCTCCTTTACCCTGCGCATCCCCGTGCAGGCCGAGATCACCATCGGTGACTACAAAGCCCTGCGCGTGCCAGTCGAGCCGGTCACAGTAGGTGACGACGAGGTGCAGACCGTCATCGATCGCATGCAGGCCGAGGCGACCCAGTGGGAGCCGGTGGATCGCCCCGCACAGGTCGAAGACCAGGTGACGGTTGACCTCAAGCTCACCGTGAACGAGAAGGTGGTCAATGATCTCAAGGACCACGAGTTCGAGATCATGATCGAGCGTCCCGGCATCTATGCCGGCCTCGACGATCATATCGTCGGCATGCGCGAAGGTGAGTCCGCCCAGTTCACCACGAAGATTCCCGACGACTATGCGCACCCTGACTATGCCGGGCAAGAGGCGCACTACGAGCTGGCGGTCAAGGCCGTGAAGCAGAAGCTCGTTCCCGAGCTCGACGACGAGTTTGCCAAGGAGCGCGTCGGCCTCGACAATATGGAGACCGTTCGCGAGGTCGTGCAGCAGCAGCTCCAGGTGCGCAAGGAGATCGATCAGGCGAGCGAGCAGCGTGACAAGGTCGTGCGTGCCCTGCTGGATGTCTCGACGGTCGAGCCACACCAGGCCCAGGTGGATGCCGAGGTTGACCTGCTGCTCCATGAAAACGAGCATGCGCTGGAGCACAACGGCCTCACCCTCGATCAATATCTCGAGATTACCAAGAAGAGCCGCGACGACTATAAGGCCGACCTCGCGCCCGATGCCCGCGACCGGGTGCGTCGCGACATCGTGCTCAACGAGATTGCCGATCGCGAGCAGGTGCAGGTCAGCGACACGGAGCTGCAGCGCTGGCTGGATGAGAATACCCGTGTGGGCGGCCGGGCGATGCGTCTGAAGTCTCTCACCTCGACGCAGCGGACCACTGTCACCGCGCGGGTGCGGCGCGAGAAGGCGCTCAATCTCGTGATGGGCTATGCGCTGGCCGGCGAGGCGGGCGCTGGTGACGAGATGACGACTGACGTGACGGGCAGCGAGACAGAGCAGAGTGTGGAGGGCTCACCTGCAGCCGCTGAGGCTGAGATTACTGAGAGTTAGCTCTGCTCACACCGGCGCTGGCCGGGCCGCGAGGGGAGTGGGTAGCACGTGGCAACGAAGGGATCGCGCATGAATTACCGATGTTCGTTCTGCGGGAAGAGTCAAGACATTGTGCAGCGGCTCATCGCCGGTCCCTCGGGTGTGTACATCTGTGATGAATGTGTCGGCCTGTGTCGCCAGATCATCACGGATGAGGGGGGCACGCAGCGGCCCCGCGCCGCGACGACGAAAGTGCCCACCCCACGCCGCATCTTTGAGCAGCTCAACCACTACGTCATCGGGCAGGACCAGGCGAAGAAGAACCTGGCTGTCGCGGTCTATAACCACTTCAAGCGCATCGGCGGCGCGACCGACACCGGCGAGGTCGAGCTTGGCAAGTCCAACATCTTGCTCATTGGGCCCACCGGCTCCGGCAAGACCCTGCTGGCGCAGACTCTGGCGCGGGTGCTCGATGTGCCCTTCTGCATCGCCGACGCCACCGCGCTGACCGAGGCGGGCTATGTGGGCGAGGATGTCGAGAACATCCTGCTCAGACTCATCCAGATTGCCGACTTCGATATTGGGCGCGCCGAGCGCGGCATCGTCTATATTGATGAGATTGATAAGATTGCCCGCAAGGCTGACAACCCCTCCATCACGCGCGATGTCTCAGGCGAGGGCGTGCAACAAGCGCTGCTCAAGATCGTGGAGGGCACCATCGCGAATGTGCCGCCACAGGGTGGTCGCAAGCATCCCCATCAGGAATTCTTACAGCTCGACACTCACAACATCCTCTTCATCTGCGGTGGCGCATTCGAGGGTCTGGACAAGATCATCGAGAAGCGACTGGGCAGCCACAAGAATATCGGCTTCAATGCCGACTATGAGGAAACCCCAGAGCGCGGCACCGAGGCGCTCTCGCATGTCATCGCGGATGATCTGCTCAAGTATGGCTTGATCCCAGAGTTCGTCGGTCGCTTGCCAATCATCTGCAATCTCGATGCCCTCGATGAGGATGCCCTGGTGCGCATCCTGACTGAGCCGAAAAACGCGCTGGTAAAACAGTACCAGAAGCTTCTGAGTCTCGATAATGTGGAGTTAACATTCACGTCAGATGCTCTCGAGGCTACCGCAGAGCTTGCGCTCCAACAGAAAACGGGCGCACGCGGCCTGCGCACCATTATTGAGAATGTGCTCTTAGATATTATGTTCGATATTCCCAGCCGCAAGGACATCCGCAGGGTGGTGTTGGATGGCAATGCCATTCGCCGTGTGCGTGCGCCTCAGCTGATCAGCCGAGAGTCTCGGGCCGCGCTCGACGGCGAATCCGCATGATTGCTGCCCTAGCCATGTAGCCAGGTCGTGGAACACAGGGTGGAGGCGTTCGTAATGACTATGAGACATTACCCATCTCTGCACAGTCAGTGCCCCACGACATGGATGTCACTGGGCCAGGCAGGAGGCCAACACTTTGAACGATAGCATACGATCAGCATCAGACGGCTTCACCCAGTCTGACCCGCTGAGCCTTCCTCTTATCATTTTACGCAGCACTGTAGTCTTTCCTCATACCTCTGCCACTGTCACGCTTGGCCGCAAGCGTTCTGTCAATGCGTTTAAGCACGCGCAGGCCAATGACTTGCCACTCATCGTGGTGCTCGAGCCGCCCGACGCGGAGGAGGATCCCACCGCGCCAGGCTATAGCATCGGCACACTGGTTGATATCACCAGCGTCGGTGAGCCGGAGGAAGACAGCTTTCCGGTGACGGTGACCGGCCGGCAGCGGGTGCGCATTCTCGATCGCAGCACGGCGCTCGCGGGCCGTAATGATGAGTTCTGGCTCGCTCACGCCCAGATCTTGCCAGAGGCCGGTGATCTCGGCGCGGCGACCACCGCTGCTGCCCGCCACGCACGAGCGCTGTTCCACACCTTCGCCCGCATCAGCCGCAAGGTCGGCAATGACGAGCCCAGTCGGGTCGAGGCAGCCTCTGGCGTGGGCGAGCTCGCCGACCTGATCGCGAGCTTCATGCCCATCAGCGCGGAGCTCAAGCAGTCGGTGCTCGAGGTACTCGATCCCGTCGCGCGGCTCGAGCACGTGAGTGTGCAGGTCGCCACCGAGATCGAGATCCAGGAGCTCGAGGCCAAGATCCGCCAGCGTGTGCGCGGGCAGGTGGACAAGAATCAGCGCGAATATTACCTGAAGGAACAGCTCCGCGCCATTCAGGAAGAGCTGGGCAACGACCTGACGTCGGAGATGAATGAGCTGCGCAAGCGCCTCGATGAGTCAGGCATGCCGGAAGAGGTCGCGCAGAAGGTAGGCCGCGAGATCGACCGCTTGGAGCGCATGCCCTCGCACTCAGCTGAGGTCACCGTGCTGCGTGGCTATCTCGATTGGGCGCTGGCGCTGCCATGGGCCAAGCGGAGCAACGAGCATCTCGACATCGGCGACGCCCAGAAGGTGCTCGACGCAGACCACTATGGTCTGGCCGACGTCAAGGACCGCATCCTCGAATTCCTTGCCGTGCGCCAGCTACGCGCGCGGCGTGCGCATGGGGGCGAGCCCATCGTGCGCGATATCACCGCCACCCGGCAGACCGAGCGCGCTGCCATCCTCTGCCTGGTAGGCGCCCCTGGCGTGGGCAAGACCTCACTTGGGCGCTCGGTGGCGCGTGCGCTGGGCCGCGAGTTCGTACGCATCTCACTGGGCGGCGTGCATGACGAAGCCGAGATGCGTGGTCACCGGCGCACCTACGTCGGGGCGCTGCCTGGCAAGATCGTCCAGGGCCTGCGCACGGCAGGCACGAAGAACCCCGTCGTCTTGCTCGATGAGGTCGACAAGATGACCTCAGATTATCGTGGCGATCCAGCCGCCGCACTGCTGGAGATCCTCGACCCGGAACAAAATCATACCTTCACCGATCATTACATGGAGGTCCCGTTCGACCTCTCCGATGTCTTCTTCATCTGCACCGCGAATGACCGCTGGAGCATTCCGGGGCCGCTGCGCGATCGCATGGATGTGATCGAGGTACCGAGCTATACGGAAGAGGAAAAGGTCGAGATCGGCCTGCGCCACCTGCTGCCGCGTGTGCGCGCGGAGCATGCCCTACGTGAGGATCAGCTGGTCATTGACCGCACGATCATGGCCTTTATCATCTCACGCTACACGCGTGAGGCGGGCGTGCGCGGTCTCGATCGCCAGCTTTCCACGCTGGCGCGCAAGGTCGCCCGCAAGGCCCTCGAATCACCGCATTCGCTGCGCCGCCTGACAGAGAAATCCGTCGAGCGCTACCTGGGGATTCCGATCTTCTCGGCGGACCGTCTGCCAGAGAGCGACGCGGTTGGCGTGGTCAACGGCATGGCATGGACCTCCTATGGCGGGACATTGCTCTCGGTGGAGGTCTTGACGATGCCGGGCCAGGGCCACACGCAGGTGACTGGCAAGCTAGGCGATGTGATGCAGGAATCCGCGCGCGCCGCCATCTCGTGGATTCGTGCCCACGCGGCGGAGCTGCACATCCCGCCACAGTTCCCGCATGAGATGGATATCCACGTCCACCTGCCGGAGGGCGCGGTGCCGAAGGATGGCCCCTCGGCGGGCGTGACGATGGCGCTGGCGATCGTGTCCGCGCTCACCGGTCGCCCTGCCCGGCACGACACCGCCATGACCGGCGAGATCACCCTCACGGGCCGGATACTCCCCGTGGGCGGCATCCGCGAGAAGGTGCTCGCGGCAAAGCGCGCGAACGTCAGGATCATGATTGC
>DASWAC010000345.1:0-12873 GCA_036391335.1 Ktedonobacterales bacterium | reverse complement strand
ACCTCATTTGGCACACGCCGGCTACCAATGCCACGCTCACCGTGCATGAGACGTCCGCGGCACGTGGCTGGCCCGGCTTTACCTCAGCCCCCGAGCGAGCTGATCTCGCGTGGCAGGTGGGCGAGCAGGCATGGGTGCCATTGCGGCACAGCGACGCGCCGGGAAGTCTCGCGGTGGGCGAGCAGCGGCCCACGCTGGCGCTGAGTGTCGAGGCCGACCGCGCCGACAATGCCGCGCGTGACGCGCTGCGGCTGTTGAGCCTCTCGCTGGACGCCCCGTGGACCCGCGTGCGCGTGCATGCGCTCGATCTCACCGGGATGGCCATCCACACCCAGGCGCTCATCCGCGACGGCGCCGGCGGGGTCCTTTGGACACTCGAAGCCTATGTGGACCCGGCGAGCGATAGCCAGCATATGGAGGTCCGCGGTCCCGATGGGAGCCTGCGCTATGTGGATATCAGCCAGGGAGCGAGCGCGGGGGTGCGCTATGCGGCGGCCACTCGCGCCTATGCCCGCGGCACACGGCAGACGCTCTCAGGTGACGCGATGCCCGGTCCGGCGACGCTGAGTCTCCTCTCCAGCGCGGCTGATCTCGCCAATCGCGGGGAGCTGTGGCTCGCGCCTATCGCTATCAACACAGGATCGCCCAATAGCAAAGATATGCTGCTGACGACCGCGCCCGTGAGGACGCATGTGTACGTGCTGAGCGGTGACCCCCAGGCGCTGATCATCGAGCCCGGCGTCCGGTGGAATCCCGGTGGGCCGGCCAGCGCGCCATGGCTGGATATGGCAGGCTCGTGCGCGACCTACACCCTGGTGGAGCTCGTGCCCCTGGCCGCGGTGCCGGCAGGCGACTTCGTGGTGAGCCCGCCTGGTGGCTATGCGCCAGGGGCCGTGCCGGCGACGGTGTCTTGCTGAGAGTGCGCGATGCGTATGCGGGCTGGGCTGCTCTGAGAGGAACAGGAGCCCCACGGCCCGTCATGGTCTCCTTGCCGGGAGAGTCCGAGTCAAGTACAATGCTCAGGCATCGCCCTCATGCGGCTTCAATGCAATTCTCATTGTCCTCTTACCAAAGGAGCAACGATGCTCAAGCGCGCACAGCACTCACTTATCCTCCTCCTTGCCACCTTCGCGGCCACCGCACTGTTCGCGGGCTGCAGCCTGGGGGCCGCGACGACTGCCGCGCCCACGCCGACCGCGACCACGGAGCCGACCGCCACGCCATTGCTGAACACGACCTATACCAGCACCAACGGTGTCTATACGCTGATCTATTCTAGCAAGTGGACAGTGAAACCGATCTCAGCGCCGCTGACCTCAGGGACCGCCCAGCTGACCGACTCAACCAGCACCGACCTGTTCATCGTCGAGCCGTTCGTCGTCAAGTCAACAGCCACCTATCCCAGCCTTCTCAAGGCATGGATAAGTAAGGCGCCATTTACGAGCTCGACAGTGGATACGACCGTGACTACGAAAACGCTGCCCAACGGGAGCTGGACCGTCGCCAGTGGCAAGACCGTGATCAGCTCGGTCCCCTTCACCGCGCATCTCTACGGGATGCTCCACGACGGACACACGTTCATCGTGATGACCTTCGCGCCCACAGCCACGCAGGGCAATGATCAGACTACCTACTTTGATCCCATGCTCAGCTCGCTGACCTTCCTCAAGTAAGGTCGCCGGCGACGGGCGGTATGCGCCTCCTTCCCATGCCGGGTGGGAGGCGTTGCCATGTGGGGTCGCATCAGGCCAGGTGATCTACGATCCTGAAGCCGTTACCCCGCGTGAGTGAGCGTGAGCGCAGCGCGAGAGATTCTACGACGCCGGCGGCGCTGCCGAGCAGCGGCATGAGTGGCAGATCGTACGCGCCTGCCCACACGAGCCGCTGGCCACCGAAGCCGCTCTTGAAGCGGTAGGTGCCATAGAGGGGGTGGCTCTCCGTCGGGGTGACGGGGATGCCCCACATGTCGTAGCGAGTTACGCCCAAGCTCTTGGCCCAGAGCATGCCGCGATATTGCGTGAGCTCAGAGGGCTTCACCGAGCGATCTCCGCCGGATGCGCCATAGAGGTAATAGGCGGTCGAGCCAAAGGCCGCGATGACCGCGCCATAGATCGTCTCGCCTTCATGGCGTGCCACGAAGACCCGCGCCATTGGCCCGAAGGTGACGACGAAGCGCTCATAGTAGTCTGGGCTGCGCTCGATGAAGCCCTTGCGCTCGGCGGTCGCCGTGAGCAGTCGGGTGAACTCGCCGATGAGCTCAGACCCGCCCTCGACGATCTGCACGCCTTTGCGGGTGGCCAGATTCGCGTTATAGCGCACCTGCCGGTCAAAGCCGCTGATGATGTCTCCTGTGCTGCGTGAGAGATCTACCACGATGGTGGCGCGCGGCTGCACCTGCTGCGGGGCCTTGCGCATGCCCAGCCGGGTGAGCACGGCGGCGTCCTTCACCGGTGGATCGGTGCGCAGGAATGGCGCGCGCAGCCCATACATCCGGCGCAGACGTCTGGTGAGGCTACTGAGCGCTGCCTCATCGTGCCACCAGGGCCCGCGCGGCGCATAGAGGAAGGGCACGCCGGCGACCCGCCGCGCGAGGATCTGCGCGCCTGCCACGGGCGCTCCATCGCGCATCAGCATCAGCCGGGTGGCATCCCAGCCGCCGAGGCTCTCGCGAAACTCGCCCCACTCCCAGCTCTGCAGCATGTCGCAGCGCGGCGCGGCGATGACTGCGCTGTTCCATGTCACCCGGTCGGTGACCGTGATGAGCTTCTCGGCTGACGGCACGAGGGAGCCTCCTGGGCGCTAGGCGAAGATGCGCTGGCGAGAGCAAGTCGCGCCGCCAGTATACAACGCCCCGCGCGCGCTGAGCAGACCAGTCGCCACAATGGGCCGTGCGTTGGCGCTGGCGTTTGCCGCAGTGGAACGCCTGTGCTACACTTTTCGACACAGCGCTTCCATGAGCCTCCCATCTGGAGCACCTATCCATGTCCCCTGACCAGTCATCCGGCTCGCGCTCGCGCGGGAATGCCGCGCCGCGCGATCTCGTTCGGCGTGCCCACAGCCTGCTGGCGGACCGTGGCGTCGCCGTTGCAGCGGATGAGCTTGCCTCATCGCTCTTTGGGCTGAGCGAGGGCCCTGTCGCGGCGGCATGGCTCGCGATGCTGCGCGATGCGCTGAGCGCCTCACCGCTCTTCGCCAGCGATGACGATGCTGGCCAGTGGCGGCTGGCCGCATGGGATGCCACACACCAGCGGCTGGAGGATGTCGAGTTCGCTGTGGTGGACGTGGAGACGACCGGCCTCGCACCGGGACGCCACCGCATTACCGAGGTTGCCGTCGTGCTGGCCCGCGGCGGTGAGATCAAGCAGCATTTTCGCAGTCTGGTGCAGCCTGAGCGCCCCATCCCTCAATTCATCACCAGCTTCACTGGCATCAGCAATGCGATGGTACGTCGCGCGCCTCTCGCGGCTGCGGTGCTGCCGAAGGTGATCGACTTCATCCAGAGCCGGCCCATCGTCGGGCACAATGTCGGCTTCGACCTCGGCTTCCTGCAATATGAGGCGGGGCGCAGCGGCCTGGTGGACGCCTTTCCGGCTACGGGCGTAGACACCATCGCGCTGGCTCGCCGCTACATCCCCGGGCTGCGCCGCGCCCGGCTGGACCGCGTGGCGGAAGAGCTGCATCTGCCGGTGGGGCCACGACACCGCGCCCTGGCCGACGCCATGTTGACGGCACAGGTGTTCCTGCTACTGCTGGCGCGTGCGCGTGCGGCGGGCTGCGAAACGCTGGACGATCTGCTGCGCGCGCAGTCGGGGGTAAGCGCCCCGCGCCAGGGAGTGCCGCGCCAGCAGCCCACCGGAAATCTCTACCTCAACCCCGCCTGGCGGCAGGAATTCCCGACGGCGCCGGGGGTTTATCTGATGCGCGACGCCGCAGGCGAGGTCATCTATGTGGGCAAGGCCAAGGTGCTGAAGGAGCGCCTGGCCTCGTATTACAATCAGCCGCTCGGTTATACCCGGAAGATGGACGGCTTGTTGCAGAGTGTCGCTGCCATCGAGACTCGGGTGCTCGGCTCGGAGCTCGAAGCGCTGATCGTCGAGTCGAGCCTCATCAAGCAGCTGCAGCCGCACTATAACGTGCAGCTCAAGAACCACGAGCACTATCCCTTCATCAAGGTGGATGTGCAGCACACCTATCCGCGCTTCTATGCCACCCGCGAGGTCGTGGCCGATGGCGCGCGCTACTTCGGTCCGTTTCGCACCGGCCGCACCGTGGATGTCACCCTCGACCTGATCCACAAAGTCTTTCCAGTGCGCACCTGCACGCGTGGCATGCCACCGCTCTCTCCGCCCAGCGAGCCCTGCCTGCGCTATCACCTGAAGCGATGTCCAGCGCCATGCCGGGCGCCGCTGATGCCCGCGCAGCTCGCGGACTATCGCGCGGCGGTGGACGAGGCGTGCAAGTTCCTCGGCGGTGAACGGCAGGACTTGATCGACCGGCTCAAGCAAGAGATGCACGCCGCCGCGGCCCGGCAGGACTTCGAGCGAGCGGCCCGATTGCGCGACGCGCTGCGCGATGCCGATCAGGTCTTGCTGGGCCAGCGGCTCATCACCGGCGCGGTGGAGGCCAATAACCTGCTCATCATGTATCCATCGAGCGAGCCTGAGCATACCGAGCTCTATCTCATCCGTCACGGGCGACTGGCCAGCCAGCGCCGCTCGCTCACCGAGCACGTGGCCATCCGCGAGATGGTGTGCGCGCTGGCGGCTGAGGCCTCGCGGCGCGATCTGCCGCCGGACCGGGTGGGCCGCGAAGAGGTGGATCAGATCAACATCATCGCCCGGTGGATCTCGCGCCACAGCGACGACGAGGAGCGCGCCTTCTTTCGCCTGCCCGGCGCGCTAGGTGACACCGAGGCCGTTGGCTCCCTGGCGGACCGCATCGCGGCGGTCGCACTGGCAGGCGCAGCCGGCGACGACGAGGCTAAGGATGATGCTGTTGACAATGACGATGCCGCGGACGAGGGTGAGTGACGCGACAGCGGTGGGCGTAGCGTGCCCAGCGCAGAGGATAGTCAGCAGCTGATCCGGTATGATGTAGACATACCACATGCTTGCCGGATGTGCTCATCGCGTGGGCATCCGGCGCCCAGACGCAAGGCGGTGCACTCGTGGCCACGGTCAATCTCCCCAAGCGCAACACCTCACGCCGGACGAGAGCACATCTCGCGGCGAGCCTCTACGTCGTGCTCGTGAGCGCGCTGTTTCTCCTGCCCTTCGTGGTGAGCGAGCGGGCACAGCAGAACGACGTCTTCCTCACTAATCTCTTTGGCGGTGTCGCGTTCTTCGTCGTGGGCAGCCTGTGGCTCTCGTTCAGTGTGCTCACCCTTGGCGCCTGGCGCTGGATTCCCTTCGCGCTGATCGCCGCGACCTTTACGGGCGTCTTGCTGGCGATGTGGGCACGGCGTTACAGCGGCACGGATACCCTCGTGCCATCGGTGCTGCTGATGGCGGGTGCGCTGGTGCTGGCGTGCACAGTGCTCGCGGCGCTGCTGCGGTCGTGGGCAGCCTGGTGGCGCGCGGTCGCGCTGGCGCTGCTGGGGCTCATCGTTGCCGGGGCGGTCTATTACGCGATAGGTGGGCGCTATCTCGCGTTTGGCGAGCGGACCACGAGCCTGCCGCCCTATCTGACCACGACGGTCGTGGGCGTCAGCGTCGCCATCGGGCTCGCCGTCTTCGTGTTGGCCACCATTGGCGGTGAGCGCCCGCGCAGCGCCGAGCCAAGCAGATAACGCTCGATGCGACGCTCGCCAGGCTCGCGCTCATGCCTGCCACGCACCAGCTAGTCTCGCGCGAGGGAGCGCAGCGCCTGCATGATGAGCTCTTCGACGGTGCCGGTGGCATCGTCGGGCAGGGCCCGGACCGCCGCGGCGGCCTCCGCTTGGCCATAGCCGAGGGTAGTGAGCGCTTCGAGCACCTGCATGCGTGAGGTGCCACCACCCAGCTGGCCGGTTACCGGCGTGAAGCCGCTCTCGCCGTGCAGCTTTTCCATCTGCGGGCGCAGCTCCAGCACCAGGCGCGCGGCCAGCTTGCGGCCCACGCCTTTGGCCATGGTGAGGCGCGTGAGGTCTTCCGTCAAGATGGCTTCTTGCAGCGCGCCGGCAGACATGCTGGAAAGCAATGCCAGCCCGATGCTGGGTCCCACACCTGAGACACTTGTCAGCTTCATGAAGACCTCGCGGTCCGCCTCACTGATGAAGCCAAAGAGGGTGAGGGCGTCTTCGCGCACCTGGAGGTAGGTATGCAGCCTGACTTGCTCACCGACGTTGACCTGACTGAGCGTGGTGAGCGGGGCGTGCACCCAAAACGTGACGCCGCCGACAGCGATGAAGACGCTATCGAGGGTCTTATGCTCGACAGCGCCACGGAGAGCGGCGATCATGCGAAGCTCCTGTTCTCAAGGCACGGCCCATGTTTCCTATAGCCCGACGCTATAGCCGCCGGATGCCCTCGTATGCCGACAAACGAAATGTGTTGAGATGACAGATGGCGATGGCGGCGGCGTCGGCGGCATCGTCTGGCCGGGGCACGGCATCGAGGCCGAGCAGCATGCGGACCATCTCGCCAACCTGCTGCTTCGTGGCATGGCCATAGCCGTGCACAGCTTGCTTGACCGCCATGGGCTTATACTCACCCAGCATGAGCTTGTGCTGCGCCGAGACCAGCAGCGCGATGCCACGCGCCTGCCCCACCGCCACACCGGTGGTGGCATTCTTTCCAAAGAAGAGCTCTTCGACGGCCATCTCGCCTGGCTGATATTGAATGACCAGGGCGGTCAGCTCATCGTAGATGCACTTCAGGCGTTCCGCCAGTGGCAGATCGGGCGGCGTGGTGATGACATCGCACACGGTCAGCTTCAGACGGCTGGCTTCGAGCTCCACCACCGCATAGCCAAGACGCGCGGTGCCAGGATCGATGCCGATGGCGCGGCGAAGGGTTGGGCTCATCGGCATCCCCAGCGATCGGTGGTGGGCGGCTCAGCCCGCATACTTCTCGGCGATCTCATCGGAGATCTCGGCGTTGGTATAGACCGCCTGGACGTCTTCGAGGTCCTCGATCTTGTCCATCAGGCGCAGCGCGGCCATTCCATCTTTCTCACTCAGCGGCACCTTCGTCTTGGGAACGAGCGTCGCCTCGGAGTTCTCGATCTCATAGCCCGCCGTGGCCAGCTTTTCACGCACGTCTTCGACGCCGTTATAGTCGGTGTAGACGGTCGCGGTCTCGTCGCCTGGCGCGGGCGTGGGCACGTCCTCGGCGCCGGCGTCGAGCGCGGCCATCATCAGATCGTCGAGGTTCTTGCCATCGAGCTTTACCTCGATCACGCCACGCGGCTCGAAGATCCAGTCCACACAGCCCACCTCGCCCAGGTTCCCGCCGTTCTTGCCGAAGACGTTGCGAATCTCGGCGGCGGCGCGATTGCGGTTATCCGTCATCACCTGCACCATGATCGCCGCTCCGCCTGGGGCATAGCCCTCATAGCGGATCTCGTCGAGCTGGATTCCTTCGCCACCACCCATGGCTCGCTTGATGGTGCGGTCAATGTTATCCAATGGCATGTTGGCGGCGCGTGCCCGCTGGATGGCGAGCCGCAGGCGGGCATTGCCATCGGGATCACCTCCGCCACCCTCACGCACGGCAACGACGATCTCACGGCCGAGGCGTGTGAAGAGCTGGCCACGCTTGGCGTCGGTGACGCCTTTCTGCCGCCGGATTTGATGCCATTTCGAATGACCTGACATGGTGCTATCGCCCCTTTGCGCGCTAGAGGTCTGTCTCGGCGCGCCCGCGGAGGTAGTGCGGATCGCGCGCTCTCGGGTGGGTGCGTCCGGCCATAGGAAACCAGGCGCACCGGACATTGTACCATCCTGAGCGCCATGGCGGCGCGCTCTCGCGGCGTGAGCGGCAGGCGATGCGGCGGAGAGCATCCATTGACATGATATGTGTCATGCAATATATTACTTTCATGAGCCAGCACTCCTTGAGCCCTATCGATCACCTCTCGCTGCGTGATCGTGTCTATGTGCGCCTGCGCCGGGCGATCGTCTCCGGCGAGCTCGCCCCTGGGGAGCGTGTGCAAGACCAAGAGCTTGCGCGGCGCATGGAGGTGAGCCGCACTCCGGTGCGTGAAGCGCTGCAGCGCCTCGAGGAAGAGGGGCTCATCGAGACACGACGAGGCTCCTCGACTCGCGTGGCGCCGATAGACTCGCAGACGATCCGCGCGACCTTTCCCGTGGTTGCCGTCTTACATGCGCTGGCCACACGGCTCGCGACGCCAGCGCTCACGGAAGCTGATATCACCGATCTCGAGCGGGCAAACGCCGCCCTGGCGAAGGCGCTCACCGCCGGCGAGACGATCCGGGCCATCGAAGCGGATGACCAGTTCCACGCCGTATTCATCCAGCGCAGCGGCAATGGTGAGCTCGCTGTGACCCTGGGCCGGTTGATGCCAAAGGTGCGACGTCTCGAGGTCGCGCAATTCGGCTCACTGGCTGGCCGGCGCTCGGTCGAGCAGCACCAGGCAATCGTGGCTGCCTGCGCCCGCCATGACGCGCCACGCGCCGCCGACCTGGTCGAGCAGAATTGGATGAGCCTTGGCCAACTGCTGGGTGACGCGCTCTCATTAACGGCTCTCGCGGAGACTTGACCGCGCTCGTGTCGCGGAACACCAAGGAGGGATTCATCATGGCAACCATCTCACCCCCAGGCACTGTCGAGGTGCATGATCCTCAGGCGCTGGCGCAAGCCCGTGCCCTGTTGGACGCCTGTGGCACACCCGAAGACATGCAGCAGGCAATCGTGCGGGCAGTGCAGCGCAATGAGGACTGGCGCGGGAAGCAGTGCATCAACCTGTTGGCCCCCGAGGCGCCCACGACCCCGACGGTTCGCGCACTGCTCTCGGCCGAGATCGGCACCCGCGCCGCGGAAGGTCACGTGGGCAGCGTGAATCGCTGGTTCGCGGGCACGAAATATATTGACGAGGTGGAATCCCTCTGCATCGAGCTGCTCAAGCAGGCTTTCCACGCGCGCTATGCTGATCACCGGCTGGTCGCGAGCATGATCGGCAACATGGTCGTCTATGCAGCTATGACCCAGCCGGGGGACACCATCATGACCGTCGCGCAGCCGTTCGGGGGCCACTCGAGCAATCGCTCTGACGGGCCGGCGGGTGTGCGCGGACTCCGCATCGTGGATATTCCATTCGATCCGGTCGAGCTCACAGTAGACCTCGAGCAATTTCAGGCTGTGGCGAGGCAGGTGCGGCCAAAGCTCGTCACCCTTGGCCTCTCGATGACCCTGTTCCCTTTGCCGGTGCAGGCGATGCAAGAGACTCTCGCGGAGTGGGGTGGCCAAATCTTCTTTGATGGCGCGCACCAGCTAGGTCTAATCGCGGGCGGCCAACTTCAGGATCCCCTCCAGGAAGGCGCAGCGGTCCTGACGGGCTCGGCAGGCAAGACATTTAGTGGGCCACAGAGCGGCGTCATCGTCTGGAACGACGAGCGGCTGACTGAGCCGCTGACAAGCGCGATCTTCCCGACGATGGCGGCGACACACCAGGTTAACCGCGTGGCTGCCCTGGCAGCGTCCACAGCAGATATGATCGCCTATGGCCGAGCCTACATGGCTCAGATCGTGCGCAATGCTCAGGCACTCGGCGCGGCGCTGCACCGACGCGGCGTTCCCATCCTTGGCGCGCACAAAGGCTTCACGCAGACCCACCAGGTGATCGCAGATGTGCGCCAGTTTGGTGGTGGGCTGGAGGTCGCCCATCGTCTGGCCAGGGCGAATGTCATCACTAACAAGAACCTGATCCCTGGCGATCGGCCGGAAGATTGGGATCGGCCCGGCGGCCTGCGCATGGGCACCATCGAGGTGACGCGGCTGGGGATGGGTGAGGCCGAGATGGATCAGATCGCGGAGTATATCGCCCGCGTGCTGGTGGAACACATCGAGCCGGAAGCCCTCACGCCGACAGTGACGGCGTTCCGCGCGCCCTATCAGACCCTGTATTATTGCGTCGGGCAGGGGCTGCCACCGAGTCAGGTGATATCCGGCTGAAATGTTGTCACTTGCCGATGCTTCGGCCCTTCAGGGGGGAGCTTGAGCGACAATGGCCAAACCGGACTCCGTATCACACGAGGAGAACACCATGGCGACCCGCAAGTCGCATCAGCTACAGGTGCGCTGTGGTCAGATGAGCGCGGTGATGCTTACATTGCTGGCGTTGCTCGTCATGCTTCCTGGCTGTGGGACGGCGGTCCACTCGTCAGCACGCGCTCAGGCCCAGCCAACAGCGCCAGTAGAACCGATAGATATCACAGGCGTTGCTGACGGCATCCAGTTCCACACACCTCAGGAGCTATGTGGAGCACCCTGGCCGGTTGCGGAGGTGATAGTCGCTTCGGTGAACCCCAGCACGTGGAACACCACAGATGGTCTGCGTCCTGTCGGCGTGGGCGAGCGAGACATCGTCAACAAGGGCTACATGATCTACACCCCAATGACCCTCGCTCAAATCGCCGTGTTACACGACCCGAAGAATTCATTGCAGGTGATGCCAGAGATCGTGACGCTGGGCGGAAAGGTCGGGCAAGATCAGATCGCGATCGCGCCATACCCACACCTGCAAGCGGGCGGGCACTACATCATCACGCTGGTACCTGCTTTGGATAATCTTGTGACGAAGAATCCACCACGCCGGTCAATTGTATCCCAAGCATTCCCTATTGATGCCCAAGGGAACGTCATGTTGAGACAGCAAGTGATCGAGCAAGGACAAATCTCGCAGTATGAGCTCAAGGTGAGCCTGGCCTCGCTGAAGCAGCAGCTTGCCGCATGCGCTTAGCGCGGCGTCTCATCCCAAGTAGAAAATGCTCTCGGCATTCCTATGGAGCCCATGCCCAACGTCGCTCGCCCCTCGCTGCGCTCGTGCGTCTCGCTTGCGCTCTACCTGGGGAGAGCGGCCATGGATGGCAGCCACTCGCCCCCGCATGCTAAATGTCGAGGTTCTTCACCTGGCGGGCATGTGCCTCGATGAAGCGCTTGCGCGGCGCGACATCGTCACCCATGAGCATCGAGAACGTCTCATCGGCACGCATGGCGTCCTCGATCGTGACCTGCAGGAGGGTTCGGTGCGCCGGATTCATCGTGGTGTCCCACAACTCGTCCGGATCCATCTCACCAAGGCCCTTATAGCGCCCCACTGAGGGGTTCTTGTTCGGACCGAGGGAGGCAATTATCTCATCACGCTCTTCCTCGCTCTGCGCATACAGGCGCTGCTTGCCCGACTGAATGCGATAGAGCGGCGGCTGCGCGATGAAGATGTGCCCATTCGTGATGAGCTGCTCCATATGACGGAAGAAGAAGGTGAGCAGCAGTGTGCGGATGTGGCTGCCATCAACGTCGGCGTCGGTCATCAAGATCACTCTGCCATAACGCAGCCTGTCGCGGTTGAACGTATCACCGATGCCCGTTCCGAGCGCGGTGATGACGTTCTTGATCTCCTCGCTGGAGAGCATCTTGTCCAGCCGGGCGCGCTCCACATTGAGGATCTTGCCCCGCAGCGGGAGGATGGCCTGGAAATGGCGGTCACGCCCCTGCTTCGCACTTCCCCCAGCGCTATCGCCCTCGACCAGATACACCTCGCACCGCATCGGGTTGCGCTCCGAGCAGTCGGCCAGCTTGCCGGGGAGCGTCGTGTCGAGGGCATCCTTCCGGCGCACCAGCTCGCGGGCACGGCGGGCGGCGTCACGAGCGCGCGACGCGTTGACGGACTTCTCGATGATGCGCTTGGCCTCGCCAGGGGTCTCCTCCAGATAGCGGGCGAGCGCCTCGCCCACGGCGTTGTCCACCTGGGTGCGCACCTCGGCGTTATTCAGCTTGCCCTTCGTCTGCCCCTCGAACTGCGCGCTCGGCAGCTTTACGCTGATGGCGGCGACCAATCCCTCGCGCACGTCATCGCCGGTGAGGTTAGTATCTGATTCCTTGAGCAGGTTCGCTTTGCGGCCATATTCGTTGAGGGTGCGGGTGAGCGCGGTGCGGAAGCCCGTCAAGTGCGATCCGCCGTCAACGGTGTTCACGCCGTTCGCGAAGGAGAAGACGGTCTCGTTATAGCCATCGTTGTATTGCAGCGCCATCTCGATGCGCGTCTTGTCGACGGCCGTCTCGAGGTGGACCGGCTTGGCCATCACCGTAGTGCGATTCTTATTGAGGTGGCGCACGAAGGACTTCAAGCCGCCATCGAAGTAGAAGGTGACGGAGTTCTCACGGCCCACGCGCTCATCCGTCATGGAGATCGTGAGCCCACGGTTGAGGTAAGCCATCTCGCGGATGCGCTGGGAGAGCGTCTCGAAATTGAAATCACCCGTCTCCATCACCGTGAGGTCTGGCTTGAAGATGGTCGTGGTGCCGTGCCCATGCGCCTTGCCGATTTCCTTCACCGGACCCAGTGGCGCACCCCGGCGGTATTCCTGCATGTAGAGCTTTCCGCCGCGCTGCACCTCGACCTTGAAGTAGTCCGAAAGCGCGTTGACCGCCGAGACGCCCACGCCGTGCAGGCCGCTGGATCCCTGCTTGTAGCCCTCGCCGCCGAACTTGCCGCCCGCGTGCAGGCGTGTCATCACGATCTCGAGGGTAGACTGGTCGGGAAACTTCGGGTGTGGCTCGACAGGGATACCGCGACCGTTGTCTGCCACCGAGAGCGATCCGTCGGCGTGGATCACGATGATGATAGTGTCGGCGACCTCGGCCATTGCCTCGTCTACACTGTTATCAATGACCTCATAGACGAGCTGATGCAAGCCACGGATGTCGGTGCTGC
>DASWAC010000344.1:0-2677 GCA_036391335.1 Ktedonobacterales bacterium | reverse complement strand
TCCCACGATGACGCGTAATGGCACGGCTGCTGCGCACGAGCGCGTCAAGTGGCTGTTTGCCAATGACTCTGCATGGAAGGCCCGGATCGTCGCACGGTCGATCGCTAGCGCGCGAGAATGTTATGACACTGGGCCGGGCTATGGCCGGTGCTCCATCGCGTCGAACGGCATGTGGTGCGCTAGCCAGCCAGAGCGGACTATGTGCGAATGGCTCATCGAGCAGGGCATCGAGTTCGAGATGCACAAGGTGCTGGGTAACGGTCGCGTCTGCGACTTTTACTTCAATGGCATCTATTGGGAAATGGACGGCATGGACCGTGAGCCGGGGTACTTCGCCGGCAAGTATGGTGACCTCCCCTACGTCGTCGTGACTCCCGAAGACTTCAAGCCAATCGTGCTCGCGCATCTGGGAGTTGACCACGCCACCAACGGCGATCCCATCGTCTCCATCGAGCCATGCGGTGAGGCCATGACCTACGACGTCGAGATGGCACCTGACGGTCCGCTGAACTATATCGCCAACCGCATTGTCTCGCATAACAGCCACGCCTGCTCCTATGCGATGGTCGCCTATCAGACGGCTTATCTCAAGGCGAATTTCACCGCTGAATTCATGGCGGCCACGCTGACGACTGAGGCCGGAAACGCCGAGAAGGTCGCGGCGGCGGTGGCCGAGTGCGGGCGCATGGGCGTGCCGGTGCTGCCGCCCTCCGTGACACGTAGCGGCTCCGGGTTCACCGTGGAGCGCGTGAGCAACGCCGACGGCGAGGATGTCTGGGGCGTGCGCTTCGGCCTTGTGGGCATCAAGGGCGTGGGCGCGAAGCCGGTAGACGAGCTGCTGGCCTCGCGCGCCAAGGGCGGGCCGGTGACGAATCTGGCGGATCTCTTTGCGCGGACCGAGAGCAAGAATCTGACGCGAGCGGCGGTGGAGACGATGATTCGGGCTGGCGCTTTTGACGCGTTTGGCACGCGCGCCGCCCACCTGGATGCGATCGATCGCGCGATGCAGCTGGGGCAGCAGCAGCGCCGTATGGCCGAGGTCGGCCAGTCGAGCCTCTTTGGCGGGTCAGATGCGAGTGCGTCGAGTGACTTCGTGCTGCCGGTGCTGCCCGAGTTTCCGCGTGCCGATATTCTGGCGTGGGAAAAGGACCTCCTCGGCATCTACCTCTCTTACCATCCCCTCGAGCACGTGGCCGGTGCGCTGCGCAAGCGAGTGACGACCTATACCGGATATCTCAATGAAGAGTGGGGTGGGAAAGAGATCACTCTGGGTGGGCGCGTCGTGGGCATGCGCAAATTCACCACGCGCAAGCAAGAGACCATGGCCGTGGTGCAGCTCGAAGACATGCATGGCTCAGTTGATGTGATCGTCTTCCCACGCACCTTTGGTGAGACGGCGGAGCTGTGGCGTGATGATGCCATCCTCCTGGTGACCGGCACGGTGCGTCCCAAGGAAGACGGCATCGAGATCGTGTGCCAGCGCGCCGAGGAGTTCGCGGTCTCAGAAGCCGAGACGGAGCACCGGGCCTACATGTTGACCATCACAGTGCAGCGACGTAATAGCGATGAGCTGGCGCTGGCCCATGTGCGCGACGTGTTCACCGCACTAGAGACCTTCCCCGGCGAGGACCACTATGAAGTGGTGGTGCGCAACGGCAAGTGGCAGGTGCTGCTGACGCAGAGCGGTGCGACGGCTGGCGTGCGCTATTGCCCTGAGCTGCACCAGCAGCTGGAGGGGATCCTCGGGACTGGCAGCGTGACAATGCGGGCGCTGCCGGCGAGCGCCTGAGCGATTGGAAGGAGTCACGTGCGATGAGACTGGTGACAATCAGGGAGACTCTCGGTGAGCACGCCGGCGTCGAGCGTGGCGGAAAGGTCTTTAGCCTCGCCAGGACCCAATTTGGCCGAGGATGGAGGATGCTCGACATCCTCGCGGAGGGGCCAAGTGCGCTGCCGATGATTCGCGCGGCGATGGAGAGCGCCGATGAAGCCGCCTGGACCCCACTGGCGGAGGTGACACTCCTCGCGCCGATTCCACGGCCCGCCAAGAATATCTTCTGCATCGGCCGCAATTATGCTGAGCACGCGGCGGAGTCGCTCCGCGCGATCGGGCAGGAGGTCAAGCTGCCCCCCGCGCCGAACGTCTTCACCAAGGCGCCGACCAGCGTGATTGGTCCCGAGGCGGCGATCCCATTTGACCCTGAGCTGTCGGCCCAGATGGATTGGGAGGCCGAGCTCGGGGTCGTCATTGGGGTGGCAGGGCGGCATATCCCCGAGGCGGACGCCCTCGCGCATGTCTTTGGCTACACCATCATCAATGACGTCAGCGCGCGTGACGTGCAGCACCGTCCCGGTATGCAGTGGTTCCTAGGAAAGAGCTTCGATGGATCCTGCCCGATGGGGCCAGCCATCGTGACTGCGGACGAGATATCTGATCCCCAGCGGCTGGCGATCTCGCTCACAGTGAACGGCATCACGAAGCAGCAGGATACGACGGCGAGCATGCTCTTCTCCGTCGCGGCCATCATCGCCGATCTCTCGCGCTACCTGACCCTGGAGCCCGGTGATATCATCGCGACGGGGACTCCGGCAGGGGTGGGTTTCGGACGCACACCGCCTGAATTTCTCGTACCGGGGGACGTGGTGGAGGCCAGCATCGAAGGCATAGGCACACTGC
>DASWAC010000343.1:0-4333 GCA_036391335.1 Ktedonobacterales bacterium | reverse complement strand
GAAGCGGCTGAGGCCCGAGGCATGTGCCGGTGCACTGGGCAGGGTCATCCGGTGTGGGCCACGCTGCGATGCGAACCGCCCGCCGGTGGCGCCGCCACGCTGGGGTGCGCTGCCGTGGGGCAACGACGCTCGCGTGAGCGTTGGCTGGGTGTCTGTTGCCGTCATCGCGTGAGCCACTCCGCCGCTAGGGGACGCCGACCGCTTTGTCTGGGGCAGTGTATCCCGGCAGGCGACGATGCGCCAGCGCGCTGGGACAGAGGTCATGGCGCGCGCCCGGCCCAGCGCACTCGCGAGAGTCGTGGCTAAGCTGCTATAGTGTGGGCGTGAAGCGAGTTGGCTTCAAGGAGGCGGCGGATATGAGCAACGATGAGGCTGCTGGCAACGACACCGGCGGCGATGCTGACGAGCGCGCGCTCATGCGCACAGGCATGCATGACAACGCGTCGTGGCGCGTCTTCACGATCATGTCTGAGTTCGTGCAGGGCTTCAATTTCCTGGCGCGCTTCGATCACAGCGTAACCTTCTTCGGCTCCGCGCGGATGAAAGACACTGATCCCTATTATGTGCAGGCGCGTGAGCTGGCGAAGCGGCTGGCCGGGAAGGGCTATAGCATCGTGACAGGTGGCGGGCCGGGCATCATGGCGGCGGCGAATCACGGCGCTCTCGACGCGGATGGCACGTCTGTCGGCATCAACATCCAGCTGCCGCATGAGCAGCGCATCAATCGCTTTGTGCGCGACTATGTCACCTTGAAGTATTTCTTCAGTCGCAAGGTCATGCTCGATTTTTCCGCCGAGGCTTATGTCTTCTTTCCCGGCGGCTATGGGACGATGGATGAGTATTTCGAGCTGCTCACGCTCATACAGACCGGCAAGGTCGAGCACGGCGTGCCGGTAGTGATGGTGGGCACGGCATTCTGGTCGCCTCTGGTCACCTGGATGCGCACGCAGATGCTCGAAAAGCTCAGCGCCATCAACCCGCCTGACCTCGACCTGTTCATCCTGACGGACGACCTCGATGTCGCTGTCGCCGCCATCGACGAGGGCATGGCCAGCGTGCATGCCGACCGCGCGAAGACACGCGGGCACACCCATCTCTCACCCGAGGAAAAGATTGGTCAGGCTACCAGGCCCATGGCAGGGACAGAGCAATGAGCACACCACAGTCAGCCAGCCCCCAACCCGACAGCCTCAGCGTTCAGTTTCTCTCGCAGGGCGCTCAGACCGCCGAGAGCATCGCCGAGCGACTCGTCACCTACATCAACGGCGCAACACAATCCCTCGACTTCGCGACGTATGACTTCCGGCTGAGCGAGCCGCTGGCTGCCATGGTGCACGACGCCCTGGCCCAGCGTCAGGCCGCGGGCGTGACCATTCGCATCGCCTATGACTCCGACAAGACCCAGGTGCCACCGGCGGTGGCCGGGGTGGACCCCTCGACGCAAGGAACGGGTGTCTTCCTGGCGCAGTTTGGCTTTCCCGCGAAGCCCATCGCGGGGTTGAAGCTGATGCACAACAAATACATCATCCGCGATGCGCTTACCCCCAGCGCGATGGTGTGGACCGGCTCGACGAACCTCACCGATGATGCCTGGACCCTACAAGAAAACAACATCGTGACGCTCACCTCGCCCACCATCGCTCAGTGGTACCGAGAGGACCTCGAGGAGATGTGGACCACCGGCGAGATCGGCAACAGCGGCGACTTCGAGACGCGTGTGGCCCCGCTGCAATTCGCCGGGCAGCCCGCGAGCGCGCAGGTGTTCTTTTCGCCGGGCATGGGCGAGGGCATTGACTATCTGGTGGCCCATCGGGTCGCCGCCGCCCACCGCCGCATTCGCATCTGCAGCATGCTGCTGAACTCTGGAACCTTTCTGAATGCCCTGCTCGATCAGCTCAGGCGAGGCACGGTGCCTATGGATGGCATCTATGATCGGACCCAGATGGCCGATGTCATCACCCAGTGGCAGCAGGTGCCCTCGAATCACTGGAAGATCGGCACGCTCAGCGAGCTCGTCAGCGGCGCGAATCTCGTCGGCAAGAACTCGACGCACTATACGCCCACCAGCGTGCACGACTTCATGCACAATAAGGTGCTCGTCGTGGATGACACGGTGATCACGGGATCATATAACTTCTCCCGTAGCGCCGAGCTGAACGCCGAGAACATCCTCTTCATCACGTCGCCGGCGCTGGCCAACCAGTATAGCGCCTACATCGACACGCTGAAGGCGAAATATGGCTGAGGCTAGCGCTCGCCGAGCTGCCTATGCAGAGCCGCGATGCGGGCGCGGAGGTCATCAATGGTGGCGATCCCCAGCTCGGCCATCTCCTCTTCCAGGCTCTCCAGTCGCTCCACTTGCAAGAGCAAGTCGTACTCAGCGGGATCAAAGCTCCCGTCGTGGGCGTTGTCATCGTGTGGCATGAGAAAGCTCCTCTTCAGGCGGGAATGAGAAAACAGGTGGACGGGTCAGCCGAGCCCCAAGTCGCGAGAGCAGGCGTGCCCGCGTCTATGAGGCGTGGTGGCCCGGCGTGCCCGACGGGAGTGACATAGACTCCAGCTCCACTCGTCGCTGCCCCTGGCGTTCCGGTGAACACCGCCGACGCCCCGTCGGCGCTCCATGGATACGCCGTCGCGGGATGCCATGATCCAATCGGCGACACTGGATCAGCCAGCGGCTCGGCCAGCGTGACCAGCGTTGTCCGCGCGCCTGACGCGATCTCGACCACGCTGATATCAGTGTGCGTCATCACGAGCACGCGACCGCCTCCCGGCGACCACCAGGGCAGTGCCGCCGCGTCACCCTCGGTCCATTGTGCCACAGCGTGCCCAGGCTGGCGCATGTCCCACACCTGGAAATCCGTCCCGGTGCTGAGCAGCAGGTGGCTCCCGTCGGGCGAGAAGGCCATATCGCGCAGGGATGGCACCATGCCGAGCGCTGCCGCGCGACTACCGAGCGCCTGTCGCAAGATGACCACGCCGCCCGAGCCGGCCTGTGCCCAGACGAGAGCGTCGTGTCGCGGCTGCCACAGGATGCGCCCCGGATGCCCCGACGCGTAGGTGGCCAGCGCAGCAGTCGCGATGATGTCGCCGCTCTTGCCGGGTGGACCTAGGCGCACGTTGCCATGTGAGTCGATCACAGCGACCCGCGAGCCGTCTGGCGACTGCACCGGGACGGTGACGGCATCTGAGACGCCGGTGCGCGCGATGCCGGCGGGCTGGTCGGCCTGCGAGCTCACGTAGAGTGGCGCGGTGAACCCACCATTGGCCGGCTGGAATCGCTCGGTATAGAGCAGCCGGTTCCCGTTGGGATTCCACCAGGCGTCGCCGCGCAGCACACCGTTTTCTTGCGGTGTGATCTGCAGCAGCGAGTTGCCATTCACCGTGGTGACATAGAGATCCGCGCGTGCGTCTGGCGCGCCACGCACCGCCGTCCCTGGGTCGAGCGCTCCGCCTCGGGCCACGCCACGCGCGACGATCTGGTGGTGGTCGGGCGACCATGCGGCCGAAACGATGGTCGCGCTGCCCACCTGATGCTTTTCCGTGCCATCGGGATGGATGGTCCACATGACGCCGTCGCGCACGACGAGAATCAAGTCGCTGGCTGGCCGGAAGCCGCATGAGGCGAGCAGCAGCAGGCCGAACAGGCTGGCCATCGGCAAGACCCGGCGCAGTCGTGAGCGCCCGCTTGTGGGTCGGGTGGCGCCGTCGCGCATGTCTGGCCTTTCCGCTCGCGCCGAGGCCCGGCGTGGTGTGATGCTACCTGCTGAGTCCCTGGCTACCGCGCGTCTATTCAGGCACCGCGGACACTCGCCTATTGTAGCCACCGGCCGGCGGCACCGCAAGCGCTAGCCATGACGGGCGTGGCTGCCGCTGCCTGCCTGATCAGCTCGCCAGGATGCCCGGCAGCGAGATATTGACGACGTAGCCTACCCCTTCGCTGAACGCCTGGAGGCTCCCACCATGGGCAGCGACGACCTCACGGGCTACCGCTACCCGCAAGGTCGCGATGTCATCCGGCGCGGGCAGCATATGCTCAGGCAGCGCAAGGGCCAGGGCAATAGCCTCCGGGAGCGGGCCTGCGTCAGCGATCTGCACGACGGCGACCACGCCCAGGCGGCTCACCCCGATGGATGGGCTGGCCTCGTCGGTGGCAAGGCATGCCTGCATCAGCAGCATGCCCAGCGCCATCTCGAAGCGCTTCGCATCTACCATGCGATAGACCGGCTCGGTGGCGCCAGTGATCGCGATAGCGCCGCCGACCGCCGCGCGGGCATAGGCTGAGGCGGCGTTCGCGACGAGCTGATGGAGGTCGCCGCGGTCAAGGAGGAGT
>DASWAC010000342.1:0-1594 GCA_036391335.1 Ktedonobacterales bacterium | reverse complement strand
GCAGTGTGGCTGGCGGGAATATCGCCGAGCGTGAGGTCCGCACGGCGGGCGCTGCCCCCCCCCCTTGACAGCCGCCTGGCTGTTTCTGTACACTCGACGCAATAGCATCCTGGCGACGTGCTGAGGCTGGCGGGTAGGATGGTAGGCGCGGCATGAGTGACGAGGCACCGGGCGGCAACGCGGCCCCCGGCGCGAGCAATCTTCGCTGGCGGCTGGCCACGCTGCTGCTGGCCGGCGCCCTGCTGGTGGGCATGGTGACCGTCATCTGTCGTGGCGGGTCCATCAGCGTGCACCCGCTGGCCGCCCCCATGCCGACGTCGTCGCCGGGTCGCCTCGTGATCACGCTCGCGCCCGCGCCACCTGAGCCCTCGACGACACCGAAGTCCAAACATAGCGGCTCATCCGCCTCGCCGACGGCAACACTGGTGCCTCCATATGCGCCGACAGTCACGCCCACGCCAACCGAATTGCCTACTCCAACCGTAACGCCAACTCGGACCCCACTGCCGACACCGCCGCTCTAGTGGCATCGCTGTCTCCATCATGGTATCCTTGCCACTGGAACGTCTGTTCACGTGTTCTATTGTTCACGTGTCCTATGAGGAGGCAGCCACCGTGATGAACGATACCCGCAGCCTGAGCCGCCTGTACGCCTATGACACGTGGGCTAACGCCCGGGTCTTCGCGGCCTGCCAGGCTCTCGATCAGGCCCAGCTGGAAGCCGGCGCGCCGGGCACGTACGGCTCTATCGAGGACACCCTGCGCCACATGGTCGGCGTCGCGCACATCTACTCGCTCATGCTGCGTGACCTACCACGCGACCATGAGGCCGCGCAAGACGCATTCTATGCGCGTGACCTGGGATGGCACGCGGCGCATGCGGCAGAGCTCGGCGTGGCCTATCAGGGCATCCTCGCCGCCGCTGATGCCGCCTACCTCGATGCTCCACTCCACGTGCCCTGGTTCGACTTCGCGCTCACCCGGCTCGATGGCCTGCTGCAGGTGCTCACACACTCGGCCCAGCATCGCGCGCAGGTCTTCTCGGTACTCGGCGGGCATGGCATCGAGACGCCCAACCTCGATTACGTGGAGCTCGTGAACGAGGAGCACGCCGCTCGATAGGCCCTAGGGCCTGGCCTGCGCCTTCTCGGGGAGTGGCTCGGCCGGTGGAAAGTCGAGCTCGGTCGCCGCGACGATATTCGTATAGTTAGAGAAGGTCATCAGCGCCACGTTCGCGATGATCTCCAGCACTTCTTCATCGGTGAACCCCGCCGCGCGCACCGCCGCGAGGTCGCCATCGGCAATCTGCCCGTGCGTGTGCATCACCGCCAGCGCGAAGGTGAGCACCGTTGCGGTCTTGGGATCGTTCGCCTGGCCACGGCGCGCATCGAGGATCTCCTCCGGCGTGAGGCCCATCTTCGCACCGCTCGAGGTGTGCGCGGCCAGACAGTAGGTGCAGCCGTTGGTCTCGGAGACCGCCAGGGCCACCTGCTCGCGCAGCTTGCCGCGCAGCGTGCCATGCGAGAGCGCCCGGCTCAGGCCCAGATAGCCCGCCAGCACGGCAGGCGCGTCCGCCATCGTCGCCAGCATGTTC
>DASWAC010000341.1:0-4188 GCA_036391335.1 Ktedonobacterales bacterium | reverse complement strand
CTGACCGATGGCGGCATACATGCGCGGCTGGGTATAGGCGGGCTCGTCACCTTCGTTGTGGCCCCAGCGGCGATAGCCCACCAGATCGATGAGGAAGTCGCGGCCAAAGCGCTCGCGATAGGCGGCGGCCATGCGCGCGGTGGCCAGGCACGCCTCGGGATCATCGGCGCTCACATGCACGATGGGAATCTCGAAGCCCTTGGCGAGGTCACTGGCATAGAGGGTCGAGCGGCCGTCCTGGGCGGTCGTGGTGAAGCCGATCTGGTTATTCGCCACGATGTGGATGGCCCCGCCAACGGTATAGCCCGGCAGGCGGCCCAGGTTCAGGGCCTCGGCGACGACCCCCTCGCCGGGGAAGGCCGCATCGCCGTGCACGAGGATGGCTACCGCGCGCTGGGTGTCGCGCATGGGCGCGCCAGGGTGGCTGCGGTCATCTTGCGCGGCGCGAGTGAAGCCCTGCACGACGGGGTTCACGAATTCGAGGTGGCTGGGATTGTGCGACAGCGTCACGCGCACGGTGCGGGTCTCGGCGTCCAGCGTGCGAGCCGCGCCGAGGTGATATTTCACATCGCCGGTCCAGCCGAAGTTGATGCCGGTCGAGCCCTCAGATGGGACGAGCTCCTTATTTGGCGCCAGGTGAAACTCCGTGAAGATAGCGACATATGGCTTGCCGAGGATATGCGCCAGCACATTCAAGCGGCCACGATGCGCCATGCCCAAGAGTACCTCGCGCACCCCCGCGCCCGCCGCCTCGCGGATGAGCAGATCGAGCATGGGCACGAGCATGTCGAGCCCCTCGATGGAGAAGCGCTTCTGCCCGGGGAAGGTGCTCGCCAGGAACCGCTCGAAACCCTCGACCTCGGTCAGCCGTTGCAGCACCTCGCGCTGCTCATCTGCCGCAAGCGCAGCGGAGAAGCGGCCCGACTCGACGCTCTCGTGCAGCCAGGCACGCTCTTCGAAAGCCTGCACATGATCGAAATCATAGCCGGTAGACCCACAATACATCGCGCGAAGCCGCTCGATCGCCTGCAGGAAGCTACCGTCGTCTGGTCCGGCGGCCGGCCAGACGATGCTGGCGGGCAGCGCGGCGAGGTCGGCCTCGGTCAGGCCGTGCGTTGCGCTTTCCAGCATCGGGTCGCCCGGTGGCGGGTTGCCTAACGGGTCCACACGTGCGGCCAGGTGGCCGTACTCACGGATGCCACGGGCCAGCCGGGCGGCCAGCACGACCTTCTGCACATCGAGCCCCGGAGTCGCTGGCAGCGTCGCGGGCACGATCTGTGCGGGCGTGGCGAGCGCCGGTGCTATCGCGGCGGCCTCTGGCGTGGATGGCGGTGGTCCCAGGCGGGCGAAGAGGTCGCGGGTGGCTGCGTCTACGGACGCGGGATCCTGTTGGAAGCGCTCATACAGGTCGAGGGCATAGCCGGCGTTCGCGCCGAGGAAGTCATTCCATGTCGTCATACGCGGGATCTCCTGGGGGCAGAGGCATTCTCTTATAGCGTACCACACCAGCGGAGCCACACAGAGGTGGAATCCCCACCAACGGCGCAGTCACCTCATCGCCTGCCGTCGCCAAAGGTGTCGTCTCTTTTGGCTCAGGGGACCAGCATCTGTATGCGGAGGCGCTCGCTGCTGGCTCCTAGAGTGTCGCTCGCGGTGGCGCACCAGCCTGTACAATGGATGTATGCTCGCCCCATCGTCCATCTTCCAGGAGTCACCATGATCATGAATACGAGCACGAAGCGGCAGGTGCTGGAATCCCTCAACTTCGGGAAGCGCATCGCAGAAGAGGAATCTGCCGAGCTGGGCACGTATTTCGTCGAGACGAGCCAGTGGCGTAAGATCTGGGCCGGCGAGGTTGATGTCGTGTATGGCGCGAAGGGCGCGGGCAAGAGCGCCATCTACGCGCTGCTCAGCAAGCGCGCCGACCAGCTGCGCGAGCGCGGCATCATCGTCGTCGCGGCTGAGAATCCTCGTGGCACGCCGGTCTTCAAGGATCTCGTCGCGGAGGCGCCCGTCGGCACCCACGAGTTCCGCCACCTGTGGAAACTCTATTTCCTCTCGCTGCTGGCGCAAGAGCTGCGTGACCGAGGCACGCGGGGCCCCGATGGCGAGCGGGTCATCGGCGCCATCGAAGACGTGGGCCTGCTGCCGCGCGAGAGGAACCTGCGCACACTGCTGCGTGGCGTGCTCGACTATGTGCGCCGCCTGGGCAAGATCGAGGCCATCGAGCATTCCATGCAGGTGGATACCATGGGTGGCTCCAACTATTCACAGCGCATCTTGCTGCGTGAGCCCAACGCCAACGAGAAGAACTATGGTCTGGTCTCCGTAGACACGCTGCTGCAGCAGGCGCAGAACGCCTTCGAGGCCTGTGACACCCACGTGTGGCTCCTGCTCGACCGGCTCGACGTGGCCTTCGCCGATTCCGATAAGCTAGAGCAACAGGCGCTCCAGGCGCTCTTCCACGTGTATCTCGACTTCCAGGCATACGGCAATATCGCCATCAAGATCTTCCTGCGCGGCGACATCTGGCAGCGCATCACCACCAAGGGATTCCGCGAGGCGAGCCACATCACGCGCGCGCTCACCATCTCGTGGGACGAGGAGGCGCTGCTGCATCTGGTGGTGCGCCGCTCGCTGCGCAATGCCGACCTCCGGGCGCTCTATGGCGTGGATGAGGCCGAGGTGATGAGCAGCGCGACCCGGCAGCGCGAGCTCTTCTATCGCATGTTCCCTGAGAAGGTGGACCTGGGCGCGAAGAAGCCGACCACCTTCGACTGGATCCTCTCGCGCACCCGCGACGGCTCCGGGATGACCGCTCCGCGCGAGCTGATCCACCTGCTCTCGTGCATCCGCGATGCGCAGATGCGGCATATCGAGGTCGGCACCGACCAGTCAGTGGGCGACACGCTCTTCGACCGCGCGGCCATTCGCGAGGCACTGCCGGAAGTCTCTCGCGTGCGCCTGGAACAAACCCTCTACGCGGAATATCCCAAGCTCAAGACCTGGCTCGAGCGCCTGGACCAAGAGAAGACGCAGCAAACGCCAGAGACGCTGGCCAAGATTTGGGGCGTGCGTGCGCCGCGCGCGCTCACCATCGCTGGGCAGCTCACCGACATTGGCTTCTTCGAGCGGCGTGGCACGAAGGAGAAGCCAGTCTTCTGGGTGCCACCGCTCTATCGCGATGCTCTGCGGATGATCCAAGGCGCCGCAGAATGAGAGGTGGAGCGCGTCAGGCCCGCTTGCGACTGCGCCCCCGCGCGTGGGGGTCGGCTCCCGGCTGGCCGGTGCGCTGCTCGGCGATCTGCTGAATAGCCCGCGTGCGGAGCGTGGTGAGATCGTCGCTCATCCGCACGGGATAGACCGGGGCCCCGGCGAGCTGGTGATAGTGCTCGGGAAGCGCGTGGAGGTTGGCCTGCGCTTGCTCCCACACCTCGCCGAGCGGCGGCATGCTTCCGGGCACCATGCGGCCCTCGCGCACCACCGGTCGCAGCAGCCGCGTGTAGCCATCGGGCACCGGCTCATAGTCGAGCTGGATGATATCCTCATGCCAATCGGGATGCCGATAGATGTCCTTTTTGCCCGGCCAGGTGGATTTCACGCCGGCGACCTTCAGCCGGGGATATTCCGCGCCGGTCGCGTCCACGTACCAGGCCTCCTTATAGACCCCACCGAGCGCGCCGCCGCTCACGCCATGCTCCACACTGCCAGCGCCCACGCCCAGCGCGGTGCCGACGCCGAATGAGTCTATCTCCGCGCCGTTGTGCAGCAGCTCGGCGATGCTGAACTCGTCGAGGTCGCCGCTCGCCAGGATGCGCACCCCGTCCATCCCGGCCTCGTGCAGCGCCTGGCGCACATACTGGCTATCGGCCACCAGATCGCCGCTATCCAGCCGGACGGCGGCAAGGGTGTGCCCCAGGTCATGCTGGGCACGCCGGGCCACCTCGATGGCTGTGTGGATGGCATGCCGCTGGTCATAGGTGTCGAGGAGGAGGGTATAGCGGTTGAACGAGTTGGCGACGGCAGTGAAGGCTTCCTCTTCGGAGTCGAAGAGCTGGATGAGCGCATGCGGCACCGTGCCCGTCGCCAGCAGGTGATAGTCATAGGCCGCCGCCAGCAGCGACGTGCTGGAGCACCCGCCCAGATAGGCCGAGCGCGCCGCCACCATGGGATTCTGTGCCCGCCGGA
>DASWAC010000340.1:0-8918 GCA_036391335.1 Ktedonobacterales bacterium | reverse complement strand
CGCTCGGCGACACCTAGCTTGGCCGACAGCGCGCGGAGGCGCTCGACCTCTGGGTCACCCTGGGCCATGCCGCCCACGATGTGGAGCACGGCTTTCTCGCACATCCGCGAGAGCCCCGTGAGCAGCAGGTCGAGATCTTTGATGCTGTCGAGCCGACCCACGAAGAGGAGCATTGGGCGCTCATCGGCGTGCAGGCGGGCGCGGGCCTCGGCGCGCGCGGTGGGGGATCCTGGCTCGAAGGTGATGAGGTCCACACCACAGGGAATCACGTGGAGCCTGCTGGCGGGCAGGCAATAGAGGCTGCGCAGCCGCTCGCGCTCGTGCTCGGTAGAGACCACGATGGCATCCACGCTCTGGGCGATGCGGCGCTCCTGCTCGATGCGGATGCGCGCGGCGGGCGAGTCGTCCTCGCGGAGGGTGTATTGCTCGTGCTTCAGGCGCTCCACGGTGTGGAACATCGTCACGTGAGGCACATCCCAGGCGGCAGCCAGGGGGAGCGCGGCGTCAGCGGAGAGCCAGTAGTGGCTGTGCAGCAGGTTATAGCCATGCTCGCGTCCAGCGGCGAAATGCTCGATCTGGAGCGTGAACTCGCGCACATAAGGGAAAAGCTCGTTGGGGGGCAAAGGAATAGCCGGACCCGCCGGCAGGGTGATCAGGCGCACCTGATCGGACAGGAATTGGATGATAGGGGTGCTGGGATCAGCCCGGCGCGTAAAGATATCAACATACATGCCGCCACGCCCCAGCTCGCGCGCAAGCCCGCGAATGTAGGCGTTCATGCCACCGGCGTCACGGGTGCGGCCGAGAGCGGCCAGCGGAGACGTGTGCATGCTGATCATGGCAACTCTAAAGCACATCGGCGCGCACACTCCCCCATGACGCCGACATCGTAGTCTCGCAGATGCGCGGCCACCGGCCTTCGCTGGCCCGGATCGCCGCGGCCTCTGTTGCGGACATGCCGCAGCTCTTTGATCTCATCTGGAAATCCTCAATGATAGCAAGTGCGTTGGGAGGCTGACGCTTCCCTTTGTGAAGTATACAATGGGTGTCGAGAGCCGCCGTCGCATGGGGATGCGAGCGACGTGCACAGACTATACGCTCACAGCCATCTCACAGGTCAAGCGCCAGGCGTGATGAAGGCAGCCAGGCGGCTCGTGGCAGTCACGCGCGGCTTGACGCCACCTGAGGCAGGCGCGATAATGGCGACGGCGCCAGACACAAGAAACCGCAGACAGGGCAGTAATTGGCATGGGCGAGATGACACTTGGCGAGAGCCTGCGCAAGGCAGAGGCAGAGATCGCGGCGGGCCGGCTGGAACAAGCGCTGGCAGCCGCGCAAGACTTGCAGGTGCAGTTCCCACGTGTCGTGGCGGTGCAGCGTGTGCTCGGCGAGGTCTATCTAGCGCTGCGCAAGCCGCGCGAGGCCGTCGCGGCACTCGACCGCGCCATCATTGGCGACCCCGAAGATGCCCGCGCCCTGGCCGCGCGCGCCATCGTCCATCAGATGCATGGCGACAGCATGGCCGCCCTGCAGTGGTATCGCCGCGCCTGCGACGTGCGCCCCGATGATAAGGTGCTTCGCTCCACCTATGCCGAGCTCGCGGCCCACCTGGGGCAGCCGCCCTATCGTCCCACGCGGGCCGGGCTGGCGCGGCTCTATGGCCGTGCGGACCTGCATGCCCACGCGGTGCGCGAATGGGAGGCCCTCTACGCGGAGGATCCCGATCAGCTCGAGGTGCGTCTGGGTCTGGCGGAGGCGCTCTGGCGCGCGGGCCGCTCCGCTGAGGCTGAGGACCTGTGCCAGCGCATCAACGGGAACTCGCCATCCTGCGTGAAGGCGGTGCTGCTGCGCGCGGTGCTGCTCCATGACCGTGGCGAGCGCGAGGAAGCCCAGCGTCTGGCTGCCCGCGCCATCGAGCTGGATCCCGACATGCGCCTGGCGCAGTCGTTGCTGGCGGACCGGCTGGCCATGGGCGATGTCGCGCTGGAGGCGATGCTGGGAGGTGGCGAGTATGTGACGGCACGCCCCGGGCTGCACCGTCCGCTGGCGGGCACTCGCGTGACCTCGACACGACTGAGCGAGGCGCAGATCACCGCGATGGCGGCGCGGCCACTCTCATCTATGGACCTCAGCAGCACTGTCGCGCCGGATGTGCGGACCCTCTTCTCCGAGACGGAATTCATGCTGTGGGGGCCAGAGGAAGAAGCCCGCCAGCGCGCAGGCGCGGGATTGCCCCCACGGCCGCCCGCCGCACCCATGCCGCCGCAGCAGCTGCCAACGCAGCAGATGCCGACACAGCCGCGTCCCGCGGCCCCACCAATGATGCCTATGGGGCCGCTCTCGCCATCCATCATGCAGCAGGGCACGGGGTTCGCCCCGCCTGCGCCGATGCTCGCGCCGGGCTTCGTGCCTCCCGTGCTGGTGGAGCAGGGGAGCCACCTGACTGAGGCAGAGTCGCGGGCCGCGATGGGGTGGGTGCAGTGGCTCAAGCACATGGGCGCGCGCGCCCATGGCGACACCGGCGCCTCGATCCCCGCCATGCCCACGACGCTGCCGGGCGTAGTGCCAGGGCAGCACATACGCCGGGCGACGGGGCCGCTCAACGAGCGCGACACCGAGGCACTCAAGGCGATGTTCGCCGAGCTCAATCCCTCGGCCAGTGGCGTTCGCCGCGTGCAGGCGAGAGAAACCGAGGCGGAGCGTCTGATGGCGGCGCGAGCGCTCAGTCGTGATCCCTCTGCGCAGGCCCCGCGGGGGCAGGCCACCATCGAAGAGCTCGACCGGGCCGCGTCCACGAATGGCTTTCAGCCAGCCGATGCCCACTCGGGGCTACTGGCGTCGCTCACCCAGGGGAAACCGCTGCCCGATGCGCCTGCCGCGCCCCTCACGCCGCCCCGGCCACGCGCCGACGACTATCCGGCGCTGCTCGCGCTGGCCCGCAAGCGCCGCGAAGAGGGACACTATGCCGAAGCGCTGGCCGAGCATCATGTGCTCATCAAGATGGCGCCCGAGCTCGTGCCCGATGTCCTCGCGGAGCTGCGCGCGCTCGCGGCCGCGGCCCCAGAGATGCCCGAGGTCCATCGGGCGCTGGGCGACGCGCATATCAAGCTGGGCGACTACCTCGCCGCGCTGGAATCCTATAACCGGGCGGTCGCGCTCGGTCAGGACCAGGACGACTGACAGTGCTCATAAGGAGATCCCACACGCATGGAGCGGACACTCATCATCGTGAAGCCTGAGGGCGTGCAGCGCGGCCTCATCGGCGAGGTGCTCGGGCGCTTCGAGGCCAAGGGCCTGAAGGTGGTCGGGCTGAAGCTGATGCTCATCACCCCAGAGCTAGCCCAGCGACACTATGCCGAGCATGTCGGCAAGTCCTTCTTCGATGGGCTGGTGGGCCATATCACGTCGAGCCCCGTGGTGGTGGGTGTGCTGGAGGGCCCTGAGGCGATCACAGTGACGCGCACGCTCATGGGACCCACGAATCCGCGCACGGCGGCGCCAGGCACTCTGCGTGGCGACCTGGGCCTGGATATCGGCCTCAACATCGTCCACGGCTCTGACGGCGCGGAATCCGCTGCCCGCGAGATCGGCATCTTCTTCGCCGCCAACGAGCTGCAGAGCTATGAGCGCGCGGGTGATCGCTGGGTGGTCGGCAGCTAGGACCTCGGCGCCTCATCCCTGGCGCTCCATTCGAGGCGGATGATATCTCGCCTGGCGCTTAGCCGGCCTGCCGGCGCGTGACCGCCTCGATGGGGATGACCGGCTCGATCTTCTTCTGGCGCGAGGGGTCTACGGTGCGCCAGCAGCGCGTCTTGCTCGAGATGCAGCGCTCATTTTCTTCCCAGGTCTCGGCGGGGGTGCCTTGCAGGCAATAGACCTGGTACATGGGCTCGCCTTCTTCGGGATCGGTGTCGAGGAACCAGCGCACGCGATAGAACGGGCAGCCAAGAGGGAAGCGGCGCCAGCGATTGCTATCACGTGGATCCTCACGCACCTCGACATCCACTCGCTTGCCTCGCTTTTCTCGGGCCTCAGGTCACGCACGCCACGTGACAAAGCGGCAGGCAAGTCATTGCCCCTGCCGCAGCCCGATTATACTCATGATATGACGCCACCTTCAAGGCCAACAGCCCTTGTGACTGGAGACATCGTGAGCGAGCCACTAGAGTCTGCCGAGCCCCAAATCGAATCATCCCAGACCCTGCCGGGAGTCGGTCTGCCCACCAGCCTGGGCGACCGCGTGCCCTGGCATGCGCTCGACGCGGCGCGTGGCGCGATATGGACCATCCTCCCGCTCTTTGGCATCGCGCTGGCAGGCCTGCTGTCGGGTGGCGCACCGCTGCCAAAGGCGCCACTCTCTCGCGGCGCCGACATCGCCTCGGCGGTCAGCGCATTCGTCCTCGTCGGCCTGGGTGAGGCCATCTTCCTCATCGCGCCACTCTATTACTCCCGCAAGGGCCTGGGCAAAGAGGCCACGCTGCGTGAGCGGCTGAGCGCGCTGGGACTGCGGCAGCCTGAGGGAGCGCGACCCTGGCTCCTGACCCTCGCCGCGTATGTGGTGGCGCTCGCGCTCTCATTCGGCTATGACGCTGTGGTCAATGCCCTCAAGCTCAACGCGCACACCAATGCGGATACCCTGCTGGCCACCGCGCGAGTCGCGCCGCTCACCGTCATGGTGACCCTGGCGATGGGCATCATCGTCGCGCCCTTCTGCGAGGAGATCTTCTTCCGCGGCTACTTCCAGCCGGGACTCGCCACGGCGCTGAGCGCTCTGGCAGCCTCGGCCACGGCGACCGTGGTCTTCGCGGTGGCCCATTTCGACCTCGGCTCGTTCGTTCCACTCCTGCTCTTGGGCAGTGTGCTTGCATTCGTTCGCTGGCGCACGAAGTCCGTCTGGCCGGGACTGGCGCTGCACGCGGCAAATAATCTCACCGCCGCCGTGCTCATCCTGCTGGCCCTGCGGGGATGATCATGTGACGCGGAGGGGCTAGTACTCAGTCTAGAAGTGACCTGAGAGCGGACGGATGCTCAGGACTGCGGCACGCGGCGAAACCACGGTGAGCCTCAGCGACCTTCCCCCGACTGTCAAAACCCCACTGGACCGAGTGCTAGGCGACCCCAAACAACAAGAATACTCGTCACGGGAAGGGATTTCCATGGCGAGCTGCGTCGTTGCCAGGCCGCTGTAGAATCTGAGCAGCCATGCTTGCGAGCGCCTTCTTACCAGGATGTGTGCAGCCTGGCTGCTGATTGGTGCAGATATGATGGGGGCCGATGATGTCTCTTCCCCGCTCCAAACGATCGGACGTTTGGTATTCGCTCCTCCTGGTGGGGGGCGGTGCCGCGCTCGCAGGGCTGGTCGCGGCCGTCCTCGCGCTCCAATTCTATGGGACATCCTATGGGACGTGGGTCGCGCCCTTCTATCTCACCGCTCCCCTCGCAGCGGCGCTGCTCGGCCCCTACCTGTGGTGGCGGGCGATCATCAAGCCGGGCCGCCTGAGCGCGCGCCGGGGGATCTGCGTCGGCGTGTTCGGCGCGTGCCTCGCCCACCCCCTCGCGTGGTACTTCGCCATGGTCCTGGCATTCCTCATGAGAGAGCAGACGGTCGCCGGCATGCTCGTCGCCAATCCCCTGCAGGATCTGCTGACATCCCTGTTCCTCGCCCCGTTCAGCCTGATCTATGTGGGGTGGATCACGGCGCTGGTCGGGGGAGTCGCCGGGGGGACGGCCGCTCTGCTCCAATCCGCGTACGGCTGTTCCGGACGCTGGCGCGCGACTCTGTCCGTGTAAGCAATGGAGCAGGTCCCAGAATCATAGGCCATCTACCCCGGCAGCTCATAGTGAGGCGTGGGCACGCTGCAGGCCCGTGAGTGCTGGGTGATAGCAGGCTTGTCGCTGCTCGCTGAGCGCCGCAATGACTCCCCCTCGGCGAAGCGCGTGCGCACGCGCACGACCAGACGTCGAAGGCGCGGCACACTTCGGGAGCACGAGTACGTCTGGAGTGGCGGCGATGGCTGGCTCAGATGCCAGCTCAGTCGGCGCTGTAGTCGTCGTCATGAGCTCCCCCTTTGGGGCTCATGAACGTACTCCCGGTGTCAATCCCTTTCTGGACTGAGTATCAGCCCCCGCGCAGACAGAAGCCCGCTCCGAGGAGTGACTCCTGGGCGGGCTGCTCTGTGTCTTGCGCTCACCACGGTACCAGGGGTGGGAGCGCATCTCTCGCATCCGAAGGAAGACGCGGCCGCGAACGTTGTGTCGGGATCTCCCTGGGCTGGCATGCCACCGTTCGACCATGGGGCTACCAGCGAAGCGGGATTCCCTCCAACCTGGGCGCGTCGTAACGACGCCACCAGGGATGTGCGGTTAACTCTAGCCGTAGATGAAGCTAACGCCCGCTCCTGCATGGGCGTATCGGAAGCTTACCCTACCCCAGCCGCCACCATTCCAGTAGAAATTCATCTCAGATACCAGGAACCAGCCGTTCCCATAGACCGCTTCGACATGCGACACGTGGCCGCCGCCACCGGCGCCCTGCACGCCTGGCTGGAAGACAACCGCCGCGCCGGCCGCTGGCGAGCTGCCTACCGCCATGCCGCGAGCACGTGCGGCGTTCGCCCAGTTCGCGGCCATGCCCAGCCCAGCCAGGTTATGGTTGCGATACCAGGGGTACCACGTGCAATAGCCGAAGCCATAGCCGCCACCCGCTGCGCCCGACATGGCCCATGAGCCCCGACCGGGGTTCGCCCACTGGCTAATGCCGCCTGGGGCCGAGTAGACGACGGTGGATGTGCCGGTCGAGCCAGCCGAGCTGGAGCCGCCGGTGCGAGCGGTCGTGACCGCGCCACCACTGCCGCCGCCGGTGGGCACCCATCTCGAGGTCGAGACGAGGCGGCCGCTGCTGGTGCGATACCAGTGGCGGGTGCAGTGGTAGGAGTGATTGGCATAGCCATAGCACAGGTAGCCCTGCTGCACGGACAGGCCACGGACCCAGTGCAAGCTGGAGCCATGGGCTTGGGCAGCCGATGTGGATGGCATCGCGGAGAAGGCGATCATGAGCGTACCCACGACCACAGCGATGCGGAAAAGCACGCGGGGAGCGCGCAGAAGACGGACGAACGAGCTGACGCGATTGTTGAGCGTCACAGGCGTAACCTCCTCTAAGCATGTGCCGGGCTCCATCACCTCCGCAGGCGAAATGGCCGGGAGAGATGAGAAGCCACCGCGGTCGCGGCCGCGCGGGATCCTCCTCGGGGTGAGCGTGGCGTGTAACGACACACCAAGCGATGCGCTCAAACTGACTTGCGGGGGCTGCGGGAGCCGCCACAACTGGTACCATGCGATGAGCCGCCTCACGCGACGAACCCGGAGAGGGTCTGACACCGTCACTGTGGGTGAGGCAGGCGCACGAGGATAAGCCTACCTGATTCATGAGAAAAGACTCAAATGCCACTCGGTAGCGCATGACTATTGGATAGGAATTGAGGTACTTATTGGCTATATATTATGTAAAATGTTAGCCAGGGCGGAGCACTGCCCACTTGGGGATCGTGCTCACTGGAGCCATGGCAGAACGACGGATTAATTCTAGTATGTCGAGCTGGTCAAATGTATCACGACATGAAAACTCTTGCTGACAAAACGCCTATTCATGGGAAATTGGCACTCGCACAGCATGATTGATAAGACAATGCTAAGAAATTGCCCCACTTTCGATGGTCCTAGAACAAAAGAGCTATATCAACCGCGCGCGAGCCCGCATTCCACCTGACACGTCGCATACTGCGTTATGTCGCCTGCGGCACGCGATCGCGAACGAGCGTTCGCATTTTTGCCCTCCGCTAACAGCAGGCGAAGGTCCATATGGGCGCAGGCACGAGCCCCACCACCGGAGATATGCCCCTAAGAGCACCTAACAGAACCTAAGCCGTGTGGTAGATTAGCGGCATGAGTACGCTATTGATCAGCGACAGGTTGTGGGAGATCGTCGCGCCGCTCTTACCTCCAGAGCCACCGAAGCCCAAGGGTGAACGTCCACGGACCATCGCAGATCGCGCCGCCTTGACGGGCATCGTGTTTGTCTTGAAGTCTGGCATCCCCTAGGAGCTGCTGCTCCAGGAGCTGGGCTGTGGGAGTGGCATGACGTGCTGGCGGCGCTTGCAACGCGCGCTTCTGCAACGGCTGCAGGACGCGAGGCGGATCGACTGGACCGCCGCGCACAGCCTCGGCTATACTCGGGACATGACAATCAAGAGATTAGACAACGTCCTCATCGTCGTCGACGACCTCGAAGCCGCGAAGGCCTTCTTTCTCGAGCTCGGACTCGAGTTGGAGGGCGAGACGACCGTCGAGGGCCCCTCCGTAGATCGTCTCATTGGCCTTCAGAACGTCCGGGCTACCCTCGCACTGATGCGCACACCGGACGGCCACGGACGGATCGAGCTGGACAAGTTCCACACGCCGGAAGCGATCAGAGCTAGGCCCGAGAACGCTCCGGTGAACGAGCTCGGGATCCGCCGCATCATGTTCGCCGTCGAAGACCTCGACGACGTCGTCGCCCGCCTGCTTGCCCACGGCGCTGAACTGGTCGGCGAAGTGGTTCAATACGAGGACACGAATCGGCTCGCCTACGTCCGCGGCCCCGAGGGCATTATCGTTGGGCTGGCCGAGGAGCTCTCCTGAAGCGTTCACTGCCTGCGGAGAAACCGGTGACGCCCTAGGCGCTCCTTCGACTCGATCCCCTGGCTCGCAACCACCCTGCTTTCTCACCTACTTGTGCCGGGGTTCTGTCAGGCGCACTAGAGCCTGTCTGAGGAACCATATGGACTTCACAGGTTCAGTAGGAGCACGCCGCGCCTGAGCATCGCACCGCCACGCCATGCCTGCTACAGCTGTGAAGATGCCCTCCTTCCACGAGATGA